>DATKNJ010000124.1:0-39532 GCA_035541395.1 Anaerolineales bacterium | reverse complement strand
GCCTTCGCTGGGAGTCTGTTGGAGATAGGGCAGCGCGGCAAGACGGACGTCAGCGTCACTGCTCTTGAGCGCTTGAAGAAGAATATCTGTGGCGGGCGTACCCGGCGTAATGCCGGTACCGAGCTTGCTCGCGAATTCGATCAACCACGGAGTCTCGGAAGGTTTGCCAAGCGGACGCGGCGCACGCGTTTTGACGTTGGCCTTGTGTTCTATCACTTCGGCGGCTGAATTGCGCACCACCCATTGATCGTCTTCGATGCGCAGCTTTTCCAATAAGTCGGCAGCCCAAGGTTCATTCACGCGCGCGAGACCATATACAACCGCGCGGCGCAGAAGAATATCAGCTAATGTCGCGCCATCTTTCAACATGGCGTAGCCCTCGACGCGTTCGTTTGCGAGGGCCTCTGCAGATGCGCGCCGCAAACTTTCGTCTCCGTTGAGCAACGCGCGTGCCACAATTTCAAGCGACTCGTTCGTGCCAATCGCGACCAATGCCAAACAGGCCGCCTGCCGGACGAAAAGATTGGGGACGTTCAACAAGCCTTCCAAAGTTCCCATCGCTTTGGTATCGCGCATTGCGCCACTTCCAAGCGCACAGAGCTGCATCAACTCGAAAGAAAGTGTGCTCATCGATTGACGGAACAAAGCCAAAACACCGGGATCATTGCTTAAAACAAAAGCAGCCATGGCTTGTCCGCGTAGGCCGAGAGGTAATCCTTCACTCTGTAACAACGTAACCAACGCGGCCATGACTTTGCCGCGCCAGGTTGCCTCGCGTGGCGCATCCTTCAGCCAGCGCGCCGCGGTCAATAATGGTCGATGCATAGGCAAGCGCGACCACTCAAGCATGTTGTTGACGAGACCGGTCACATCTGCGTTTGCAGCCAGATAGTGAAGCGAAATGGTCTTTCCGATCCAATCCGGTTGGTCAACAATCGTCTCACCTTGGTGATAACCGCTTAACGCGTGACCAGCTAAAAATCCCGCGATGATCGGATGAATGAAACGCATCTTGTTGTTCGGATGCGAGATCAGGAGTCCGCTGGAGGCCATTTTGCTAAGCAAGCCAAAACTGGGAGTCGGCGCAGTCTTGCTTTTATCCTTCTTTGGTTGTGTTGTCTTTTCGACAGTAGCCGGTTCTTCCTCAGGACTTACAGTTGGTTCCGCTTCTGAGGGCGTTTCTTCCGCCGGCTCAAATGACTTCACCCAGGCGCGCGCCTTGCGCGGATCAAAGACTGGTTGCGAGCTCAACGCGACTTGCATGGCGAGTGTTTCCAGCGCGGCGAGCGGCGTGTTGCTCGGCGCGAGGCGACGGATGTGCGTGGCGATGGCCTCCAAAACATGCGGACCGAGACTATCGCCTGCATACGCTCCCCAAACTTTGAGTGTCAATTCTAAAGGCGTCAGTCTTTGATTGTCACTGGCAAGCCATGTGTTGAGCAAAATTGGATCGACTTGTTCGAGGCCACTTTGCGCCCAAGCCTCTGTGACTACAAACTGACTCCACAGTTCGCCCCAACGCTTGATGAACGCGTCGCCTCGATAATTGTTCCAGGCCATCATCGCGAGCGGCGCGAAGCCAAGGCCGATCAGCCCGTCCAGATTCTCGAAAGATCCGGTGATTACGATGCGAGTATCGGGATAAGCTTCCAGCAAAATCTTGAGGTAATCCGAAACTTCTTGCTGGCCATCGGGAGCCAGTTCGTCGAAGCCATCGATGAGAAGCAATGCGCGGCCATCGCGAAAACAACTCTGAATGAAATTGGGCAATCGTCCGAGATCAAGCATGGACACAGAGGGAGCACTGACTTCGATGATTGAGTCAAGCACATTCTTTGGGTCGTTGACCGGTAACTTCAAATCTGCAACATGTAAAAGAAATGGAACCAAATCCTTTAGCTCGCCCAACTCTTCACTGTGATTCGCTGCCAAAGAAGCCAAATGTGCAAGCGCGACGGTTTTCCCCGTTCCGGGCAAGCCAGTAACAACAATGTTTCGACCGCCTAATAAGGCTTGCGAAAGACTCAAAGTAGACGCGCCATAAATGGCGGCCAATTCCGGCCACGTCGGCAGATAGGGCAGGGCTTGTGCGACTGCATCTTCTGTGACGACCGGTCCGCCCGGTTCAACGACTGGCGGTGGAGCAATCAACAAAGGTTCCTGTAAAATTTCATCGAGAGAAAAAAGTGCGGCCGCGAGATGCATTCCCTGCGCGCGTCGCAAAGTGAGCCGGCGATGATTTTCTTCCACGCCGCTCATGCGCTGATTTTGCGCGGCTTCATTCCGTTCCTTGATGGCTTGACGCGCTTCTGCCCATAACGGACGGGCGCGCCCAATCAGCCACCAGAAGATTGTCGCTGTGACAAAGCCGATCAGGAATGAAGCAGGCTGAATCTCAAAAGGCATAAGGGTGTTTACCGCGCGTATAAAATTCGCCCACATGAAGGACAACGCGCCATCTGCGTAGATGAATGTGCGCTTTGCTGAAGCGCGGCGGTCAGGGTCGTGCCGCACGCTGAACAAGCGTTGTCCATGATTTCAGCAACTGCTACGCCGCGTCGTTGCTGGCGCAAACTTTCGTACACTTCCAGATTTTTGTGCGCCAAATCTGTAACGATGGCTTGCCGTTCCAATTGCAAGCGTTCCAGGTTTTTGTTAAGTTCGGTTTGTTCTTCGATCAGTTGATGGTGCGCATCGCCCAATCGGGACTGGACTCGGCTCAAGTTGGCCTCAGTAGCTTGCAGGGCGGACTGAGTTGAGTCTGCTTTCAGCATCGCTTCCAGTTGTCGTTCTTCCAGCGTGGATTGGTGCCGCTTCAGCGCGGCGATCTCGTTTTGCAAGTCCTGTAATTCTTTCGGATTGTGAACATTCCCGCCGTATAAGCTGCTTTCGGATTGTTCAATCTTGATTTGTTGACCCTTGACCTGAACTTCGATCTCGCGTAACGTCCGTTCTGACTGACTTTGGCCTGCGCGCGCCAACTCAAGCTGATTCTTCGCGTCGCGCAGTTCCTCGTCATTTTCGAGCAACTGGCGAATCTCTGTTGCGCGCGCCTGCGCTTGGTCTATTTGGCGATCCACTTGTTGTAGGCGAAAAAGTCCGAGAGACGCGCTCATATATGCTCATTATACTGTTGTTGCACAATTTCTTAAACTACCAAATATAACGATAGCCCAATAAAAACAGACCCGCTTGGAAAGCGGGTCTACCAGTTTATTGTTGGGCTTGTTGCGGATTATAGTAACTATACACCGCGTGAGTCAGATTGGCGAACAGGTGGTTGATGCCGATTTTGTTACCCACATCTACAAACACAAGTTGGACGGGGTGATAGGTATAAATCGAAATCACAAAGTTCCCGCCTGAGGTGTAGACGATGCCGGCATCGCTCCAATCGTGGTCTACGCCGTTGGCATCCGAAACCCAGCCGTGCTTGTGCGCGACTTGTGTTCCCTCGGGCACGCCTGCTTCGATCAACACGCCGATTTTATCCTGCGCGAGGTAGTTGATGATTTTCTTGCAGACATCTTGATTCATCGTATCGGGAAAGGCCGCGATCAATGCGCCGCCGTTTTCTTGCGCGCACTGATAGAGATCGACCAGCAGCATACCCATATCCGATGGCGTGGTTTGGTTATAAGGATCGGGATCAGTAAACGCATCTGTGCGCGAATTCGCTGGCGTTTTGAAACGTTGTAATAACGGCGAGCCGGGCGCAAAATAACCGGCCAGGAATGTATTATTGAGGCCGAGAGTCTGCATATATTGCGAGACGATGAGCGGCCCCGTACTGGGATCCAACTCGGCCATTAACGCGTCGGAGGGTGGATTCTCCGATCGTTGAATCATATTCAGGATTTTGGTGTTGGTGGCGTCATCGATGGGCTTGTCGCCATGTTGGATGAAGAAAGAGGTGAGGATGGGGATTTTGATCGTGCTGGAGGCCGTAAACGCTACATCTGGATTAACAGGGATTTCCTGTTCCTGATTCAACGCAAAGTGAATCTCTTGTCCGTTTTGTAGATCGGCAACATATACGCCGATGATTCCATCAAAGCCGGTTGACTTGATATATTGTTCGAGCAGGAGTTTTAAATCATCCATCGTCGGACGGGCCGCGGCTGCATTTTGTTGCGAACCCAGCAAAACAGTCCGATCGGTGGGCGAACGCAGCGCATCTTCAATCAGCAGCACAGCGCGATCCACGTCCAGATTCTGGCCGGGAGTTCCAGCTTGGAAGGAAGTCCCGCCAGCGATCGGTTGGGCTGGGCTGGGCGGAATGTCATAACGCGGCGCAATCTCATTTTGCAGATAGGCGCGTAAACGATCTTCTTCGATTGAGGCGCGCAGCGGGATGCTTACGGGATCGGGAGCGCGATTCCAGAGATAGTCCCAATAACCGGCCCAGAACGAACCGCCGGTGCGAACCAGGTCGGCAGCTGCAAGCATACTATCCGTATCCGCTTGAAAGCCGATCACTTCTGGATCGACGTGTATCAACGCGCCGCTGTATTGAAGTTCGATTGGTGCAGTATAAATTTCCAGTAAACGCTGAGAAGCAGTTGTCGGATCGAGGCCGCCGACCGGCACGCCAGCGATCGTCATCCCGGCCGGATAATTGTTTCGTTGTCGGCTATATCCAACCAGAGACACCACTGTCAGCACGATGGCGATACTGATTAGTAGAATTGATATTCCCCGCAGCAAGATATTCGCATTGCGGTTTCTCACTCAACCTCCAAAGGTGATGAAAATCACCGGAAGAGTATAACACAGTGATTTTAGGCTTGTGCTAGAATAAATTGCTGGCACACCCGGCGCCTGCTGACCGCTTTTCGCAACGCGGCCGGGGCATACTTTTTCGGGAAGGAATCAATGCTCCGTTCATTTTTGATTTATCTCTCTCAAGCTGCTTGGGCACAGAACACAGTCACGAATTGGAATTTCGCCTGGCGGACTGCTTCCCGTTTTGTGGCTGGAACCAAACTGGACGATGCCATCCGTGTAGTCTCGGAATTGAATGCTCGCAATATCAACGTTACCCTCGATCACTTGGGCGAGCATACGAACACTCCCGAAGAAGCTCAACAATCTACTGACAGCATTTTGGCAAGCCTCGATGTGATTGGGAAGTCCGACGCGCGCGCTAATGTTTCCATCAAGCTGACGCAAATCGGTCTGAGCCTCGACGAAGGCCTGTGCGCGCAAAACCTCGAGCAGATCCTCGCCCGCGCCAAATCCGTCAATGTGTTCATCCGTATTGACATGGAAGATACCCCGTACACAGACAAAACCATTGACATGTTCTATAAAATGCGCGCCAAAGGATTTACCAATGTCGGCATTGTATTGCAATCTTATCTCTTTCGCACAGAGGCCGACGCGCGTCGTTTGCTCGGCGACAAAGCGCCGATTCGACTCGTCAAAGGCGCGTACAACGAACCAGCCGATAAGGCTTTCCCAAAAAAGACCGATGTGGACGCCAACTATGATTTATTGGCAAAGATTATGATCGACGCGGCAGTGGCATCTGGGGCGCCGACGTTGGGCAACAACGGACGCTTCCCGCCGATCCCTGCATTTGGTACACATGACGAAAAACGAATCGTGTTTGCAAAACAATATGCGGAAAAAGTGAATCTGCCAAAAGAAGCCATGGAATTCCAAATGTTGTATGGCATTCGCCGCGATTTGCAAGAGCAACTGGCAAATGAAGGATATCCGGTGCGAGTCTATGTTCCGTTCGGAACGCATTGGTATCCGTACTTTATGCGCCGCCTTGCGGAACGGCCTGCCAACATTTGGTTCTTTATTTCAAATTTCTTCCGTGAATAGCTGACTCGCCGCGGTCAACGCGGCGCATCTTTCTGAGAGAATCTCTGTTCTGACTCTTGCGTAGCTGAATGCCGCGCAAGAGTTTCTGTTTATAATCAATATAAGTCGCCTGGAGGAGTTTGCCGTGTCTGAGATCAATGATCTTGTCGAAAAGTTAAAGCGTGAAGGCGAACGATTCGCGTCCTTTTTTGACGGACTCACCGCTGATCAATGGAAAACTGAAGTTTATACCGAAGGTTCGCGATGGACGATTCGCAACGTACTGTCGCACTTCTATACATCCGAGCGCGCTTTCGTTCGATTGTTCGCGAACATTCGGGATGGCGGCTCCGGCGTGTCCGAAGATTTTTCCATCGACCGCTATAACGCCAGTCAGCAGGAACATACGAAAGAACTCCCCGCGCAGAGCTTGTTGGAAAAATACAAAGCGGTGCGCGCCGACATGATTGCGTTCGTTTCAAATCTGACCGAACCCGAACTCGAAAAAACAGGCCGACATCCTTTTTTGGGCGTCACCACTTTGCGCGAGATGATCAAGATGGTTTATATTCACAATCAGATTCATTATCGCGACTTGAAAAAAGTTTTGAGATAAATTTGTGTTTCCGCGACTCTGTGACAAAGATAAAGGTTATCATGCAACTTCCCGATTTCAAGCTTGAACGCTATTTCGCCAAATACGAATTCAACACCGAATATTTGCTATGCAGTTCCGATTGTGAGTCCATGCCCATCGCGGAACTGCTTGCTTTTGAACCGGACGCGGCTGAGAAGTTTCAACAGATCTGGTTGGGTTATACCGAGTCGCAGGGCGGCCTGTCGCTGCGCACCGCGATTTCAGCGATGTATGAATCCATTCAACCGGAGCATGTCCTCGTTCACGCCGGCGCGGGCGAAGCCATCTTCCTTTTTATGCACGCGGTCCTCAAAGCAGGCGATCATGTGATCGTTCATTGGCCGTGTTATCAATCGCTGGCCGATGTGGCGCGTTCCATCGGATGCGAGCTTTCGTTATGGCAGGCACGGGAAGAAAACAATTGGAGACTCGATCTCAATGAATTGCCGCGCCTCGTTCGCCCCAGCACAAAATTGATCATTGTCAACACACCGCACAACCCGACCGGGTATTTAATGTCTCGCGCGGATTTTGATGAACTGCATCGCTTCGTGCGTGACCGCGGCCTGTTGCTGTTTTCTGACGAAGTCTACCGTGAATCGGAATACGATCCTGCGACGCGTCTGCCCGCCGGTTGCGATCAAGGGGAGTACGCGGTCTCGCTCGGCGTCACTTCTAAAACATATGGACTCGCTGGTTTGCGTATTGGATGGATCGCCACGCGCAACCGCGAGATTTGTGCGCGCATGGCTGCGCTGAAAGATTACACAACGATTTGCAACAGCGCGCCGAGCGAATTTTTGGCTGAACTTGCCATGCGCCATCGCGCCCGTTTGGCAGAGCGCAATCTTGGCATCATCAAAAATAATCTTGCGGTGATGGACGATTTCTTTGCGCGCCACGCCGATCTGTTCTCCTGGGTTCGTCCACGAGCTGGTTCGATGGCCTTTCCGCGATTATTGAAAGGTGATATCGAATCCTTTTGCGATACACTTGTGCACGAAGCCGGTGTTCTCCTTTTGCCTGGTTCGATGTATGATGAAACGGAGAATCATTTCCGCCTCGGCTTGGGGCGTAAGAATCTTCCGCAGGCCATAGAAAAATTAGAGTTATATCTGAAACGTCATTGATTTGATACTCACTAATCAGTCTTCGTATTAAACTTGAGTTCCATGTTTCGTAATCTATTTCGCCTCTCTCGCCCGCTCAACATCCTCTTCGCCGCGTTGACTTATGTCCTCGGCCTCGGTTTGGCGCGCTATCTTGGGAATCCCTTTCATGCTGTTTCATTCTGGCTTGGACTGGTTGGTGTTTTGCTGACGCAGACCACAATGTCATTGTTGGCTGAAGTCTATCGTTCGAACACCGATCCGATCGTTCCCGATGAAACCATCGCCGAGCGAAAGTCACTGCATGACGCGATGTTGTACTTCTCGATTGCATCACTGGCTGCGTTGGCGGTGATTGCTTTCTTGTTGTACGTGAACCGTTTACTCTCGCCGTCCGCATTGTTGTTTCTGGGATTATCTTTATTGTTGACCATCCTCTATAGCGTTCCGCCCGCGCGGTTGGTCAATCTCGGTTTTGGCGAACTCATCCTGGCGATTCATCTGGCTTATGTAATTCCTTCAATTGGTTTCCTCCTGCAAGCCACGGATTATCATCGTTTGCTTGGCATGATCGTTTTCCCGCTGACTTCACTGGCCTTTGCCTGTTTCCTCGTGTTGGATTTTCCGTCGTTCGCCCAGGACCAAAAATATAATCGCCGGACTTTGTTGGTTCGCCTCGGCTGGGAGCGCGCCGTGCCTTTGCACAACGCGCTGATAGCCATTGCCTATCTTACGTTTCTTGCCGCACCAGCTTTTGGTTTCTCGTTGACCGTCCTGTGGCCCGCCTTTCTGACTCTGCCTTTTGCTATTTTGCAAATTGTTGGATTGCGGAATATCGCTCTCGGCGGCCGTCCAGTCTGGGACTTTTTAACCGCCACCGCAATTGCCGTTTTTGGCCTCACCGCGTATTTTTTGACTTTAACGTTTTGGCTGCGATGACAATTGTCCGCTGGTTTTCTTCTGCAGTCCCACATGCATTTTAAATGCAGTTGCGTTGTAAACTTTATGGGGGATACACGTTAATTCAAACCTAGACTAAAATGCAGGTACAAAGTCTTTGGAGGCCGAGATGCAAGACGCATTGATCATTGATGATAATCGAAATACGGCGGATGCCTTACAGCAGATGCTAAGTGTGCTAGGTATACCTGGTCAGGTAGCTTATGGTTCCAGCGCAGCGATGTCCTTATTACGAGATTACAAACCCGGTTTGGTGTTGTTGGATATCAATATGCCCGGGGTGGATGGGACGGAGATTTTGGCGTATCTCAAACGTGAACCGCGCTTGTTATCGGTTCCGGTTGTTATTATTACATCGGACGATCAGCCTGAGACGCGTCAGCGTGTGCTGAAAGGCGGGGCAGTCGCGATGCTCATCAAACCTGTGACGATCGATACTTTGGAAAAGGCGCTGCAAAAAGCAAAAGTTCTCTAACTAAAACCGCTGTCTTTCAAATAGCGGTTTTAGTGTGAGATGTTGAAGACTTAATATTACTTTAGAATTCAGCCTCGACTCTATACATATTTTGAGGGGAATCATATAATCAGATTCGATATTTGCTTTTTCTTAAATACGATAATATAGATGAAGAATATCATATTTATTTTGCTGTTTTTGCTCTCGCTGATTCTTGTGAGTTGCGGAACGGCAACGGTACATCAAAATCAGGATGATGTACCAGCAGATGCCATTCCAACTGAATATGCTGGCTTGACTAATCCATTAGGTGCAAATGCTTCTGCAGATGGAGCCAAAGTTTTTGCAACCAACTGTACGCCGTGTCACGGCGAAGCGGGAAGAGGGGATGGTCCAGCCGCGTCGGCGCTGATTCCACATCCGGCGAATCTTGCGGCATTAGGCCAAACTGCTTCGGATGCTTATCTTAATTGGCGAATCAACACCGGAAGACCGGGTACGGCCATGGTCGCTTGGAAAGGCGTTCTATCGCAGACTCAGATCTGGCAAGTTATTTCTTTCATTCGTACTTTGAATAACAATTAAATGATATGAAATTCGAACTTTGACTGTACGCAGCGCAATATAAGAGTATAATGACCAAAAATATGAGGATAAGAGATAATGCCGCTTGTTGCTGGAATTCTTGCACCTGATTTTGAACTTTTGGATGATACGAATCAATCATTTCATTTATCTGATTTTCGGGGTCAACCGGTTGTTCTTTATTTTTATCCCGCTGATGATACGCCCGGGTGTACAAAAGAAGCTTGTGGATTTCGCGATGACTATTCATCGTATGAGAAGGCCGGCGTCATTATTCTCGGTGTCAGCCCGGATTCAGTTGAGTCTCACGTAAAGTTTAAAGCAAAATATCAAATTCCATTTCACCTGCTTGCAGATGCAGATCATAAAGTCTGTGATTTATATGGGGTATGGGGTCCGAAAAAAATTGCTGGACGCAAGTATGAAGGCGTTTTACGGACCACATTTCTGATCAATGCAGATGGTTTGATTTTACAGGTTTTCGAGCAGGTCCGACCTTCTGAGCATAGCGCCGAAGTTTTAGGCGCGCTTCAACACGAAAAATCCGCTTAAAGTTTTAGCGTTTTCACGAGTCGATATTCTTTGTACTCAAAAACGTGACAAATTGAATGAAATTTGGTAAATTATGGCGTTGCCATGCACGGCCTGATGAGGCGTTCGGGCAGCCTTCTTTTGTAAGCGTGAATCACTAATTTCAGGAGCGAGAGTATGCGACATTTTGTGATCATTGGGGTTCTGGTGATTCTGGTTTCCGTATTAACATACAACGGTATACAAGCATCTCATTTGATGCCGGTTGAGGCCAGTGCACAGTCAATCCCAGTCGATTGGATGTGGAACGCGGATATGGCCGCGATCGCTTTTTTGTTTGCACTTATCATGGTTCCGCTCATTTACAGCCTGATTGTTTTTCGCCGCAGGAAAGGGGATACATCGGATGGTGAGCATATCGAGGGCAATGCTGCACTCGAAATTACCTGGACAGTTATTCCGCTGATCACCGTTGTGGTCTTTGCATATTTAGGGGCGTATACACTCGGTGAGACACGCGTCATCGATCCCAATGCGGCTGCTATAAGAGTCCACGCGATGCAGTGGGCTTGGCATTTTGAATATCCTCAAGGATTCACATCTGACCAGCTTTATTTGCCTGTCAACAAACAGGTTGATTTGCAAATGGATTCGAGCGACGTAATCCATTCTTTTTGGGTTCCTGAATTCCGCATCAAACAGGACGTTGTGCCTGGTCGTATTACCGAATATCGAATCACGCCGACGTTGATTGGCTCGTACAAAGTTCGTTGCGCGGAATTGTGTGGCACGGCTCACTCTTATATGGAAGCTCCAGTTGTAGTCGTTTCGCAGTCCGATTACGATACCTGGATCGCACAGCAAGTAAAAGCCGCGGCGGCTCTGCTAAACGCGACCGGCCCAGATGCTGGAAAAGCGCTTGTCAACAAATTCGGCTGTCTGGCTTGTCACACCGTGGATGGAACCCCGAAGATCGGTCCCACCTGGTTTGGCCTTTATGGTTCCAAAGTTGAGCTTTCAGATGGAACAACCATTACAGCAAATGATGCATATATCAAACAATCGATCTTGCAACCCGCCTCGCAGGTTGTAAAAGGTTTCTCTCCGATGTCGTTCAATGCCCAAGCGCTCGGAGTTACGGATCAGCAAATTTCGAACATCATTGACTATATAAAGACGTTGAAGTAGTTGTCGGAGGAATAGAGATGAAAAATATCAAGCCTTTATGGCGGGGATTGTTACTACTCTTCATCGGCGCGTTGATTGGCTACGTGATTGGCGTTGCGCTTGACTTTTTGGTGATGAAAGCTGTCAATTTCTCTGCTCCAGTAGGCGGATTGTTCGGATTGTTGGGCGGAGTTTCATCGTTCTTTTTCGGATTAATTGGCTATCGCTGGATTACGCGCGGCTTGGTGTTTCAACTCATTGGAACTATCGTTGGCGCGCTCTTTGTAACTGGGATCCGCTTCATTCTGGGAATGGATGTTTTCGGCGATTTCTTTTTCACCGAGCCTGCCTGGGTCTTTGGAGGATTCGTCGGCGGGCTTTCATTCCTGGTTGGGGTCGGTGCTGTAGATGATTGGTTCAAATGGGCGATGGGAGAAGAAACCTCTGAACATCATGAGGAACCATCCGGCTGGGAAAGATATTTCAGTGTCTCCCTCGATCACAAAGTCATTGGCATTCAATATACGGTGACTTCACTTTTGCTAATCAGCATTGGCGGCACTTTTGCTTTGATCTTCCGCACCGAATTGGCACATTCCGGTTTGCAATTCCTGACCACTACTCTTCACCTTTTTGACCAGAATGGTTTGCAAATTTACAACACGCTGATGAGCCTGCACGGCATGATCATGATTATCTCGATCTTGATCGGCATTGCAGGCGTGATCAACTATGTGGTGCCGCTATTACTCGGTGCACAGGATATGGCGTTTCCAAGATTGAACGCTTTCTCTTATTGGATTGCAGTTCCAGCTGCGGTGCTTTTGCTCTCGAGTCTTTTCCTCGGCGGGTTTGATACTGGTTGGACAGGTTATCCTCCGCTCTCGGCCCGCGCTCCTGTGGGTATGCAGATGTTCTTTCTCGGTGTGATCTTTGCGGGGTGGTCGTCTATCTTAGGCGGCTTGAATGTGCTGGCTACAGTATTGCGGATGCGCGCCAAAGGTATGACGGCTTTCCGAATGCCGATCTTTGTATGGGCTGCCATCGCCACATCTCTGATCTCTGCAACCGCAACTCAATTAATCGGCCTTGCTTTTCAACTCGTGATGTTTGAACGCCTGTTGGGAATGGGCTTCTTCGACCCAGTCAAAGGCGGAGACCCGATTCTGTTCCAACACTTGTTCTGGTTCTACTCACATCCGGCGGTATACGTGTTTGTTTTGCCCGGTTTGGGCGTGATCTCCGAGCTGATACCGGTCTTCGTTCGCAAACCCCTTTATGGTTATCGTTGGGTCGCTATGTCCTCGCTGGGCATTGCCCTGGTTGGTTTCCTTGTTTGGGCGCACCACATGTTTGCGTCCGGTATGAACGAATATCTGCGCGTGCCATTTATGTACAGCACGCTGTTGGTGGCCGTGCCGACCGGCGTGAAGTTCTTCTCATGGGTGGCGACCATGTGGAAGGGTAAGATCGAAACGCCGACCCCCATGCTCTTTGTGGTCGGTGGTATCGTCGTATTCCTGTTGGGCGGCTTGTCAGGCCCGCCAAATGCAACTGTTGCAACTGATTTGCATTTGACTGATACGTATTTCATCGTTGGACATTTCCACGATACGATTTTCGGCGGCTTTGTATTTCCGTTTTTCGCGGCCATTTATTATTGGTTCCCCAAGGCAACCGGCCGTCGCATGAATGAGACTCTTGGGAAGATTCACTTCTGGATGATGACTCCTTCCTTCTTGACTCTGACTCTCCTGATGATGCGCGTTGGCTTGATTGGAATGCGCCGCCGCATTGCGGACTATGATCCGGCTCTGCATATCGATGGGTACCATCTCGTGATGACGATCTGCGCGTTCCTGATCGCGGCTTCTGTCTTCATCTTTTTGATCAATTTCTTCCGCAGTATCAAGCACGGGGAAGAGGCGACCGGCAACATTTGGAATTCACGTTCTCCAGAGTGGCAGGTTCCTTCGCCGATGCCAGCTCACAATTACGATCATCCGTTTGAAGTGGTGGGCGAACCGTATGATTATGGGTTGGCGGGGTCCCAATATGTTAAATTTGTTGATAGCGAATAACGCGGGCAGGATATTCTCATGGCTTCTACTTCAATGACACATTCGCAAGATAAAGCTTCAGCTCTCAGCCAAGGCTTGGTGATTTTTATTTACTTGGCGATACTGACAGGCATTGAGTTCTTTATTGCCCTCACGATGGATAGTGCGCCTTTGTTGGTGCTCGTGGCTATCGTGAAGGCCGGGCTGGTCGCGTATTACTATATGCACATTTACCGCTTGACCGCCGTGGAAGCTGAAACGGATCATCATTCTTACGCGTATAAGTTGGTTTCCAATCGAATCGGTCTATGGCTGTTTCTGCTTTCGGACTCGTTCGTATTCGGCGGTTTACTGACCACGCGAATCTATCTGCTTGGGCCAACGCGTCCGGCGCTGAATCAGTTCCTCGGTCTGACCGTGACCGCCGTTTTGCTCGTTTCATCCTTTTTCATGAATCGGGCCGAAACATCGATGGAACACGGTGACCGGAAAAGTTTCCTCCTCAATGCAACCCTGACGATGCTACTTGGAGTCGCCTTTTTGTTGGGTGTAGTTGCCGTTGAATGGCCGAACGCAATTCGAGAGGGCGTTACTCCAGCGTCGGGTACGGCGGGCGCTGTTTTCTTCATGATGACCGGCATGCATGCTTTCCACGTTTTTACCGGCGTTCTGTTTCTGTTGGTTGTGTTACGAAACGCGAGACGCGGTTTGTATTCTGCGGAAAAGCACTGGGCTGTTGAAGCCGCCACTGTATATTGGCACTTTGTAGATTTGGTTTGGATTTTCTTCTATCCGGCTCTTTATCTGATTGGTAAATTGATCGGTTAGCTGCTGACAACATAACGAATCGTGTAATTCTTCGGGGCGGCCATCATAATCATGGTCGCCTCGATTCATGGAGGCAGAGAGATGGATCGCAAGCTTGCGTGGGTTGGTCTTGCGTCCCTGGCGCTCATTGCCTTGGCCATAGTTGCCACGTTGATGCTTGGCAAGCCACCCCAATTTCGCGGAACGACGTATGACCCGCTCGTTCCTGCGCCAGAGATCGCATTGAAAAAAGCAAACGGGGAAGAATATCGATTAACTGATCAAAAAGGCAAAGTAGTCTTGTTGTATTTCGGATACACCTACTGCCCGGATATTTGCCCAACGACTTTAGCAACTTTAAAACAAGCATATACCAATTTAGGCTCGGATGCAAATAAAGTCGAAATTGTATTCATCACAGTAGACCCGGACCGCGACACGCCGCAGTCCATGCAGCGATATGTGAATCAATTTGACGCCTCCTTTATCGGGCTTTCCGGTTCCACCGCGGACCTGCAGCCAGTTTGGACCGAGTACGGAATCTTCCGTGAGCTTGGCCCAAAGGACGCGAGCGGTAACTATATCGTCTCGCATACAGCGCGTATTTTGGTTGTGGATAAGCAGGGTAATTTGCATTTGTCCTATCCGTATGGCGAGCAATGGCAGGATATTCTGTTCGACCTGCGCTTACTTATCAACCAAGGAGGCTCACAGGGATGAGTTGGAAGAAAGTATTTGGAACACTTCTGGCGTTGCTTCTGTTGGTGGGATGTCAGCCTAAGAGCAGCACTTTGGAAGTGCAAAATGCCTGGGCGCGTCCGAGCATCGCGGGACAGAATGACGCGGTCTATTTTGTGATCGCAAACGGGACGTCACAGGATGACACGTTGTTATCTGCCAGTGTTGAAATCGCGTCCAGCACTGAGCTTCATATGTCGATGTCAGAGGCCAATGATGTCATGACGATGAAACCGATGCAAGAAGTGGCAGTGCCCGCACACCAAAATGTGGAATTTGCGCCAGGCGGTTACCATGTGATGTTGGTCGGGTTGGCGAAGCCATTGGAAGCGGGCGACACGTTTCCGATTCGATTGATTTTCAAAACTGCAGGTCAGATTCAAGTGCAAGTCACGGTAAAGGAGCAATGAAATGAATCGGCGCCTGATCTTTCAGCGCATACTGATTTCTGTAGTCCTTGGACTGCTGCTGGGTTGGCTGTTGAGCGAAATCACGTTTGTATACATTCAGGATACGGCTCGGCCGCCGCGCTCGATTGTGTTGGTAATTCCCGCTGGAACTGCTGCTGCGGTGGCGCGTGGTGAGCAACCGCCCGCGATTCCCGAGTCGATGAATTTTGTTCAGGGCGATACTTTGGTCGTCAAGAATGAAGACACTGAAAATCATCAGCTTGGCCCGCTTTGGATTCCGCCTGGAACATCTGCCAGCCTTCAATTGGGCACAGTAGAAAATTTGGCTTATGAATGTTCCTTCCAGCCTCGCCAATATTTTGGCATCAATGTCTATGAGCCGTTGACTCCGAGCATTCGTTTGGAAGGAGTCTTGGAGGCCGGTGTGCCGATGGGCTTTCTGTTTTCTGTGTACAGCATTTTGGTTTTGCCGAAGAAATCAAAAGTAGTAGCTTCGTGAGTTTGTATGCGCCGTCTTCTTGGAATCATGTTTTCGCGGCGATGGATTCTGATCACGTTCATCGTCCTGGCTATTTGCGCGGTATTCGTCCGACTTGGATTTTGGCAACTGTCGCGGCTTCAGGAACGCCTTGCGTTCAACGCACATTATTTTGAAGTACGCGCCATGCCGCCGCTTGATTTGAATACCGCGTCTTCCGCGGATTTGACCACGATGGAATATCGCAACGTGACCGTTACAGGCAAGTTTGATTCTCAAAATCAAGTTGTCCTGTTGAATCAATATAACGATAAGAATATATTAGGTTATCACTTGCTCACGCCTCTGTTGTTGGACAATGGATCTGCTGTGCTGGTGGAGCGCGGTTGGATTCCTGCTGACGGGAACAAGTCTCCGTCAGATTGGCATCAATATGATCAGGCCGGCGAAGTCACTCTCAGCGGAATCCTGCGCCTCGGTCAGGCCGCGCCAGAACTGGGCGGAGTCCCGAATCCGACTCTCACTCCCGGGCAAACCCGCCTCGATTTCTGGTATCTCATTGATTTGAATCGGATCGGCCAACAGCTTCCTTATCCATTGTTGCCTGTTTATGTACAACCGAACGTAGACGCGGCCGACACGCGACCACCGATTCCGTTTCAACCTGATGTCGATACCAGCAACGGTCCGCATTTGAGTTATGCGATTCAATGGTTTTCGTTCGCGACGATATTGTTTTTGGCCTATCCTTTGCTCTACTTACGAAAGCAGGAAAAATGAAATACTCATTATCTCCCTCGTTCGCCAGACTCACCTTGGCTTTGCTGGGTGCTGTGTTGGCCCTCACTGTGGTCGGCCGCTTCGCAACTACTACAGACGCCAAAGCCTTTTGCGCAGCATGGCCGTTGTGCGTTCCAACGGCGCCAATCGGTTGGCTGGCGCTTTTGCATCGCATTCTGGCCGCCATTGCGGCTGTATTGATGGTTCTCGTTTTGCGGAAAGCATGGCGCGAGCAGAGAGAAGATAACCTTTTCCTGCCGCTGGTTACCGTCACAAGTGTGTTGTTCTTTGGTCAGGCGCTGGTAGGCTCGATGGAAGTGATACGCGGTTACCCGATGCATTTGATGATCCTGCATGCTTTGACTGCAATTGGACTTTGGGTTTCGCTCATCTCTGTGACAATTGTCTCTGGCACGCTCTTGCGGGATCCCGGATCTGCTTCCATTTTCGGATGGCATCAGCGTCTCAAAGATTTCTTCACTCTCACCAAGCCGGTGATCGTTGGCTTGTTATTGGTTACCACGTACGCGGGCTTGGTCGCGGGTGGGAAGGCTTGGCCCTCCTTTTCACTTTCTTTGTGGACTTTGTTGGGTGGTGCATTGGCCGCGGGCGGCGCCTCGGCTTTGAATCAATATATCGACCGCGACCTCGACAAAAATATGCAGCGCACTTCCAAACGTCCATTGGCCGCGCAACGCATGACGGCCGCGGAGGGATTGGCATTCGGTTTGGCTTTGTGCCTTGCCAGCTATTACATTCTGGCGAGTTTCGTGAATCTCCTGGCTGCGGTTTTGTCACTGGCAGGAATCTTTTATTACGTGTTGTTTTATAGCGTTTGGCTGAAGAAAGCCACAGTACAAAACATCGTTATCGGCGGCGGAGCCGGCGCGATCCCGCCGATGGTTGGCTGGGCCGCGGCAACGGGCCATTTGAGTCTGGCGGCTTGGATTTTGTTCATCATCGTTTTCATGTGGACTCCGCCACACTTTTGGGCGCTGGCCATCGTCCGCCAAAAAGATTACGAGCGCGCTGGCGTTCCTATGCTGCCCGTTGTCCGCGGCGAAGAAGAGACGCGTCGCCAGATTTTGATCTACACACTCATTCTGGTTGCGATCACAATGTTGTTGCCGCTCTTCAAGCTGGCTGGGACCATCTATTTGGTTTCGGCGATTGCTTTGGGGTTGGCCCTCATTTATGCTGCCTGGCGCGTTTGGCGTACACCGGGCAACAAAGTTGCCTGGACGATGTATCGCTGGTCGAGTATGTACCTGGCTTTTATTTTCCTGGCACTGATGCTAGACGCGGTATTTCAGTTCCCGCTTTGAGTTTTTGTAAAGATCATCACAGACGCGTTCTGATAAACCAATTGATAGTTTGCTGAGTCTTGCAGATTATTTGCCAATGCAGGACTCAGTAAATTATTTTGTGTAGTTGTGCGAATATAAATATAATCAAACGTCAGGCCGGTTTGCTTTTCCCACGTTTCAATACAATCTGCATTTTGGTTGGCGCAATCTTGCAGCGATGTGTAATTGCTCAGTCGCTGGCGAAAGCTCACGTCGTTCGTCCATTCATATCCGAACGTTGCGGCTACATTCTGTCTCTCGCTCAAAGCAGGGAACCAATCAGAAGTTGGGTCAAGGAGCGGTTGCTGACCTGTTACTAATATGAAGCGGCTGTTTGGTAAAGTGTTGGCTTGCGCCCATTTCATTGCGCCGACATCTTGTGCATTCAAACTGGCCTGCGTATAAATCCTGAACTCGACGGCATATCCCGCGACCAATAAATAAATGATTAGAAACAAGCTGATGGCTTTACTCGTTTTCGTTTTTAATGCTTGTTCAAGTCCTTCTCCGGACTTTGAATTGGTCACGCCAAGGAAAATGATCGCACCCATGCTTTGCGCCGCTAACATCGTCAATGGGAGCATCATGTCCAATGCTCCGCCGCGCGGCTCGACGAGGTAGCTGACCAGCATCCAAACTGGTAAAAAGAATTCGCGTTTTGAGAAACTATAAAAAGTTCCGAATAATGCAAGCATGCCAATCAATGGTAGAAACGGTTCGCCGGTGAAATTGAATTGCAGTGCAAAAAAGCTACGCTCAAAGAGACTGGGACTATCCTGCCCTGCGGCTTGTAGAACTGCGATGAATGGAGCGATTCCATGCTGTTGCAAAACGGTCAACCACCAAGGCATGGATAGCACAATGACGCCGGAAGCAACGCCAAGTGAGAAAAGCAATCCTTTTCGCGAACGATCGCGGAATATATATAAGAGCGCGGACGCTAGCACCGTTTGCGGAATGGCTTCGGGGTGGGAGAGGATCGTCAACGCGCCGCAAATCGAAGTCCAGAAAATGAAGCGGATTTGATGAGTCGCGTAGAGTCGAATCGTGAAGTAGATCGTCAACAGCGAGAACAGAAATCCAACCGAACGCGTAATCCCTCCGCCCATGATATGCCATTCATAGACGCGCGGTGTCAGGGCAAAGATCAAAGCAGCAAGCGCTGCAATTTGTTTATTCGGAATGAGTTCCTTTGCGATCAAATAAAAAACTGGAATCGCCAGCGCGCTGAAAATCGCCGGTAACAAACGAAGGATATCGAGAAGACTCCAAACGTGACTGAGAATAGCCGCGATGTAAAAGCCAAGCGGCGGATAAGCAAATGGAATGTGAGCCAGGTTGTAACTGGTGAAGGCGGGTAGGAAATAATGATTGGTTTGCAGATCGCGAATCATTGCATAGAACAACCCGCCATCGTTGAGCGGAAATGACACGGTCAATGGCAGGGCTAGCCTCAGGAGCAAGCCAACCAGAATCGCAAACGAGGCGAGGAGCAATGCAAACTGGTCTGTGCCGGAGAGATTACTTGACTTTGTAGATTTGAACATCGTCACTTTGATATACCAATTCAAGATCGGGGTTAGGCTGAAAATCAGGCGCGATTTGTTTTTCGTAAGGGCCGTATATCACCCAACTGATTGGATATTGTGAAACCCAATTAGTTGGCAGTTCGTCTTGATAATAAGATTTGACCTCGGTGACTTTTGCGGTGTAATTGATCGTTTCCATTAAGTGACCGAGATATACGCGCCGCCCGGTTTTCTGCGCGACGAGTTGCCCGGTTTGGTCATCACTAAGAATGAAGTCGTTCGGTGCGGTGTGCGTGTCTATCCATTCAAAGGCCGCATTTAACGTCCGCGGATAGAAATATTTTTCAGGGCGACTCATTAAATAAAAGCTGAAAGCGGGGACTTGGAAGATCGAAGTCATGGATAAGGCAATGATAACAAAGGTCATTGCAACAGCGATTCTTGAAGGCCTCCAAAAACTTTTTGTCGACAGAGATTCAAAAAATTCCAATAACCCGTAAGTTGAAAGCACGCCAAATGGAATCGTAATGCCAAGTAGAAACCTTCGTTGGATGGCAAAAGGCATGTATGCAAGAATGAAAGCAAGGATAATCCAGATCGCGAAAGAAAGCAGAAGCGAAGATTTTTTGCGAAATGCGCGTACTGCGCCAATGATTGCCAATATCCACAACAAGCCAAAGCCCCATAAATAGTCGATGAATGGCGGAGAAGGAGTCGTATTTTGCGCGGTAAACTGACTCCAAATTGGATCACGACTCAGTAATATAAAATTATAAAGAAATAACGGAACTTGCGCAGTTGCGATGACGGCCAGCGATACAAATTCAGCTCGATTTATTTTTGATTTCTGAATCCAATTTAGAAAAGCAGCTGCTGTGATAGTAATATCGACCAGGATGAAAGCAATTGGATTCACAAATTGGACGAAGATCGCGGAAATGATAACGACCACAATTTTTTCCCATCGCGCCGAGCGAAGATAATCAAAATAAGCGATCAACGCCACGCACATCAGCGCAAGCGTAAAGGCAAAGTGGGGAAACATGGCGAGACTAAAAAGAACGTACGCATCGATGAGCCAAAAGTCGGTGGGCGTCGTGCTGGCATTCAAAATGACTTGCAACCAGCCCAAACCTGTTCCAAAAACAATCAAGAAAAAGGCCAGCCATTGTCCTCGCCTTGATTCGAAGATTCGTCTCGTCAACGCGAAAATTGAAACCAGCGCGGCGTACCCCCAAAGCCATCGCGCAACTTGGAATACCAATTCTGGATTCGCACGGAACAAGCGGTTGATTTCGCCGAGAACAATATAAAACATTCGAATGTAAGCTGCTTGCTGTGGCTCTGTTGTAAATCGGAACGTGTAAGCCCATTCGCCTTGCATGCCCGCCTGTATCATGGCAATATGCACTGAGTAATCTGTAGGATCGAAAAACGTGCCGCGAAATGTAAGCTGATCGTTCTGCGCGTTGTATCCGACCCAATTCGGAATCGAGGTCCACGCCAAAATCAACGTCGATGCGATGATGACTAGTAAAAGTTCCTTTTTTGTCAGAGATGGGTTTGTGGTGGTCATTTTGAAAAAAGATAGACCTGAAGATCGCCCCAATCCTTTTCGTTGAGCAGAGAATAGTTCTGCATCAGCCAAGCCAATTGCGGGTGCATGGATTTTCCAGCGTCGATGTATTCCTGATTCGATTCTTTGAAAAGGATGAACCAGACTCGACGCGCGTCTCCTGTTGCTGCTTGGATATCCGCTTCTGCTTTTAGACCTAGAACCTGCTGCGTGGCCGGAGCCAACGTGTCCACGCTGCTGCCGGGCGGATCACCGACAAATGTTTGCGCCAGTTGGCGGTCATAATAAACGGAGGGCAGCATACTTAACTTGTTGGAATGAACAACTACATCGTTCGTCTGCTTCGCCGTGTCCAAATATTGAGTCAGCGTCTTGTATGGCGCGTACGGGAAGCCGGTGTAGGTCACGTGTTGATAGAGGCCCATTCCAAATCCAATGATTAGTAATGCCGCGAGAATGCCTTGGATTATCTTGGGCAGTTTTGTATCCGACCATGCCCAAGCCAGCCAAACGCAGAACATTACGCCGGAAGGCAATAAGGCTCTTTCAATGTAGACGGATTTCCATTGTGAGAATAGGAATAACAAAATTGGAGGAGCAAATGACAAATATAAAATCCACAATCCGTTTGTCAGGCTCGGATTCTGTTGACGCGCTGCTCGAAATGTTTGCCAACCACAAACCGAAATTACAAACAGCGCGATAAATAGCCCTGCAAAGAGCCACGAATTTGGAAGCGGCAGATTGGTTATGAACACCAGCAAAAGGGTGAAAAGGCGATAACCATCGGGAGGCGCTGTCCAATAGGCTTGACTTACTTTGGCGAATTGTGCGGGTAAGTGAATGAGCCATGGCAGGTAAAGTAACATCGCAAAAAGCCCGGCCAATATCACTGCTTTGAGGGCTTTTCGATTTTTAGTAAATAGAGGCCAGAGCGCAAGAGGAACTAGATAAAAAGCTGCAAGGTTCTGAGTATATTGTGCCAGCGCGGCGAAGATCGAAAATGCAAGCCACCATTTCCATCCAGAGCTTTGACTCGCGCGCCAGTATGCATAGGTTGCCAATGAAAGCCATAACGCCATGAAAGAATACATCCGAATTTCCTGCGCGTAATGGACTTGGAATGGGTCAAGAGCAACGATGATTCCAGCTGCGAATGCGACTCCCGAGTTGAATAACTCATTTGTCAGCAAATAGACAATTGCAATGACTCCCAACCCAGCTAGAATGGACAACATTCGAACAGAAACCGGCGACTCGCCGAACACGCGCATCCAAGCCCACAATAAGCCGTAATAGCCAAGCGGATGGACGTCTGCAGTGCCCGCGCCGGTTGCAGCGAGTGTGCCGTATAGCATGGCGGAGATTCCCTTTTCGGAAAATAATATAGAAAAAGCTTCGTCGTACCAAAGGGAGCGGGACGCGATTCCAAAAAGCCTGGCGATCAACCCTAAGATTAAGACCGCGGCACATTGACCGGCTCGACTTTTCACAAAGTTTTTTGAAGAAGAAATTTGCATAGAGTTATTGTGATGCGTTGCTTTGTCTTAAGATGATCGCGGTTGAGTCTTGGTATAGTGTTTGCCAGCCTTGATTTTTCAGCGCTTGCACCAACAATGCATCAGTTGGCAGAATCGCCCATTGCACTTGATATTTATTTAGTATCTCATCCCAGTTCTTGTTCAGCGCGATAACATCCTCATATTCTCTGGTCAACGCATCGCCATAAATATGAGTGTGTCCGTCAATGAAGATCTGTTGACTTGGCCAAAGCTCAAATAAAAGATAACTTCCCCAGTTGAAGTCGTTGAACATGTGCCCACTTTGTGGATGCGACTTTAGCCATTCGGTGGCGTTGACAGGGAAAAACTGCGGGTCGAATTGATTGCCCTTTTGTTGCGGATCAATTTTCTGTCCGGTGGCGAAGAGAAGCGTGACGGCTGCCGCCAGAGCGACCAGCCAGATAAATCCGTTCGCTGTTCTGTCTACTACGCTGATGCGATCTTCAAAAGCAACTAACTTAGCCGACCAATTTCCACTTCGTATCCAGTGTGCAAAATATTCAGCTTCGATTGGCGCGGCAAGAATGGCAAAGATCGGAATCATTCGACTGGAGTACAGTGCGAGTCCTGCAAAGGCTGCGAGCAAGAGCGTATGTGTCCAGAATGGTCTTTCTTTTGCACGACTCAAAATTAGAATCGCCAACATCAATATCAAAATGAAAGGCCATGTTCCGGGTTCGTGAAAGTTGGCCGATTGATACTCCGGAATCATCGACGTAATGTAGCTATCTCCGGCCAGCTCGAACACAGTTCCCCAAATCCCGATGCCGGATGGTGATAGAAGCGTAATCGGTAATGAAACTAAACCGCCAGCCAGAATCGTTTTGATCTCAGTAGATTCTTTCCATGTGCTGGCGGGACGATCCATGAGCGCGCCGACCAGGTAGACCAGCCAAACCGCGATGCCCAACACAAACATTCCATGCAAGTTGACCCAAAGTAACATCAAGATCGGAAGAATCCACCAAGCGCGGATTTGCCCCTTGCGCATTTTTTCGAGGATGAAAGTCCAGAAGGCCAACAGCACAAATGTGAAAATGTGAGGGCGCGGTAGGAAATGAATTGCAGCCGTAATGACGCCGAGGAACGCAAAACCAAGTGCCGCGAGCAAACTTGTTGATCTTTGATTGGCATCCCAATAGACGATGGCGAATGCCAACGCGATCATCAGCGCGGTTAGTAATACAACGCCGCTTAATCCGAGCCAGTTATACGCCAGCGCGAAAAAGACTTCCGACAGCCATTCGTGTGGTGTGCTGGGCTTGCCAATTGTGCGATAGGAAAATAAATCAGTAGTGGGAACTTGTTTGGTTTGCAGAACCAAATTGCCGAATAGAATGTGGCGCGGGAGGTCTCCGTCGAAGTTGAGAATTTTCGGTCCGCTGGCCGCAATCCCCAGAAAAATTGCTCCCAGCAAAATGTAGCTGATGCGCGGCAGAAAAAAACGGACGACTTTCATAGAGTTATTTTAACGTCCCGATTGGAATTTGGATATAACCTTAAGCTGTTAATTTTGTTGGGCGAATCAAAAAATCGGAACCCGACCGGGTTCCGATTTTTTGAATTTATTCACCAAGATAGTCGCGCAGTTTGCGGCGGATGGATGGATGGCGCAAGCGGCTCAAGGCTTGCGCTTCGATCTGCCTCACGCGCTCGCGCGTGACACCCATCTTGCGGCCGACCTCTTCAAGCGTATAGGCCTGACCATCGAGCAATCCGTAACGTAATTGCAAAATGCGGACTTCGCGCGGTGGCAATCCATTCAGCACTTCGCCGAGATGCTCGCGCAACAAGTTGTATGTGGCGGTATCGTCGGGCGGGGGAGCCTCATCATCTTCGATGAAATCGCCGAGCACCGAATCTTCTTCATCGTCAGTTGGCGTTTCCAACGAAAGTGGACGCCGCGCAACCTGAATCATGTTCTCGACTTTTTTGGGCGGGACATCCAATGCGACAGCCAACTCTTCCACGCTGGGCTCGCGGCCCAGACGTTGAGTCAGTTGGTGCTGTACGCGCAATAACTTGTTGATTTGATCGCCCATGTGAACTGGTACGCGGATCGTGCGTCCCTGATCGGCGATGGCGCGCGTCACAGCCTGGCGAATCCACCATGTGGCATACGTTGAGAACTTGTGCCCGCGGCGATAGTCGAACTTCTTGGTTGCGCGGATTAAACCAATGTTGCCTTCCTGAATCAAGTCAAGGAAGGGCACGCCGCGCCCCATATATTTTTTGGCGACGGAAATTACCAAGCGCGAGTTGGCAGTGATGAGATGCTCGCGGGCAGCCCAACCGTCTTCAATCTGTTTGCGAAGTTCCATGCGGCGTCGCGGACTCACGATGCCCTTTGCCAATTCTTCGCGTGCAGTGCGGCCGCGCTCGATTCGTTGAGCGAGTGCCACTTCTTCCTGTGCGGTCAGCAGCGGAACACGGCTGACCTCTTTGAGATACAGACCAATCGTGTCGTCAGTGTCAATATTGGCGAGGTAATCATCCAGACTAAGGTCTGGCTCCTCAACTTCGGTCTCTTCCACCGCGGCCAACTCGTCCTCAGTCGGCTCGCTGGTGGTGGCATCCTCCACAAACGGAATCCCCGCGCTGAGGAGCGCTGAAAAAGCCTCCTCAAGTTGCTCCACATCCTGCTCTGCTTCGGGGAAGAAGTGCAAAATATCATCTAAAGTGACGTATGACTTTTGCCGCCCGAGTTCGATCAAGCGCGCAATTGCCGGGAACTCTTCTTCCTCGTCTACAATAATAATTTTTTCTACATCCATTCTGCCTTCCAAACTTTCAAATTTAATCCAGAATACACGTTTTAAGGTCGAAAATCAATAGCCTTTCAGAAATCTGGATGCTTTGTAAGGTATTTGTTTTACAAAAATCACCCTAAGGGGTAGGTGTAACGGCGGTTGTATCGGTGGCCACTGGCGCTGCAGTAGCTGGAGCAGGCGTTGAGGTCGGAGGAATCGGTGAAGGAGTCACCGAGGGCGTGGGTGTTTCTTTATAGGGTGGCGCAGTGAACAGGTTCAGCAGTGCCTCGATTCCTTCGCTTGCCACAATCACGGATTTGTTCGAATCGACTTGGACATAATATCCACTTTGTGTGGGCGTTTGCGAACCGATTTTCATCACGTGCTGCTTGCCGCTGTCGAAACCAATCGTGACGGTGTAAGCTGGTTTGTCCAAACCGAGAATGTCCGGTGCGAGGTCCACTTCATCGGTGGGGCGCAGTGAGCTGATTTGCGTAGCCGCCGCCTCAGACGAACTTTGGTCCGCTTCCGCTCGAGTTGGCTGATCAATCGCCCAAGCCTGACTCGAGTCACGCGCCACCTCGACAGTTGTTCCAGTGGCGTCTTCGATCTTGATGCTGACCGGCTGGCCATCTGTCGTTGTGTTAAATAAGTAAGCTACGGTCGGCGTAGGAACGGTTTTGGATTCCGCTTTGACAGCTTGTTGTTCGTACCTCAAATAAAAGACTACTCCGATTAAAGCTGCAAGGATAACCAGAGCGATCCAGGTTGATCTGCGTATCATGAATTAACCTCGTCTGCGTTGCACTACCCAAGCCGAAACGCCTGCCACAATCCACAACCCGGGCAGGATGAAGATGGCGCCCAGCAAAATGGCGACCCATTCAACCTGGGAGGGGATATTGAACGTGCGTTGCTTGGGCGTATTCGGTGTGATATTGATTAAATTTTCCTGTGACGCGGCCCAGTCTACAGAATTGATGAAGATGTCGCCGTTGCCATAAGCATCGAAAGCGCCATCCGCGGCAAACACTGAATTGCCAAAGACTACCACGCGGCCGTTGGTCACATTGTTTTGTCCAGATACGGCCATGTTCAACGGACCGGGAATATCCTGACCTGCATCATATTTGGCTTGATTCGATGAGAGACTGGTAAAGTCTGTCTCCCCCCAGGAATTGGGAGAGGTTTGAATCAAAGATGTATCGGTTACGTTTGTCGGCGCAGTGGTTGCCAGGCTGATGCTGCGAGCTTGCGGAAGAATAGCCACCAGAGTCATATTTTCTGTGATCGGACTATCCTGTGAACGGCTGGCGGCCGTGGCATTGAGAGGCGCACCGCTGTTTTGCAAGTCAATGATCAAGTCGTTATCGAGGGTGATGCCCCAATCAGAAATCAGATATTGCGCCAGAGGATCGGGTGAGTTATCGAACTTTGTGAAAAATGTTGGGTCTTCCAATACGACGAGTGATTTACCGCCATCCACATAACTCTTAAGTAGACTTACTTCATCTGTGGAGAGAGGTTTCTGTGGGCCTGCGATGACGATGGTCTGTGCGTCGGTTGGAATGACCGGATTCGCCAAGAGATTCAAAGTCTTGACTGTGTAGTTCTTGCTTTCCAGTGTGCTGCGCGCAATGGAGAAGGCTGTATCGCCGCTGCCATTGATGTCTGCTTCGCCATGGCCGGTGAGGAAATATATTACGTGCTGTTCCGGACTGATGAGACGAATCAGTGCGCGTACCAAATCGGTTTCAGTGGCTGACGAAGCAATCTCTTTGTGCGTGCCCATCGTCAACATGATCTTGCCATCGCCGGTAACGCCAGCCTGACGCGCAGCTACCGGGTTGGTATCGGGATCTACGAATTGATAATCGAATTTGCCCTTGCTGTTTGCCTTGAAGTTATCCAGCAAAGTTTTGGCGTCGCTTGAAGATAGGCGCGAGGAAAAGAAGGCAATCGCGTTTACTTTCTCTGGAAGATTGGCAAGCGCTTGCAAGGTTTCCTTGGCAAGAGTGTGAGATTGATCTTCAGTGAAGTCTTTTGAGACCGGATTTTCGAAGGCTAATAAATTGATAACGAACAAAATGCCGATCACTGCCAGGAACATGATCAAAGAATTTGATCCGTAGCGAGCCTGACGTCCAGTGAAGAAGCGGCGCACATTGTCCGGCGCCATGATTCCATATGCCGCGATTCCAATGACGGTCAGAGCAAGACTGATCCACAGCGCATTCAGCCACACGGCGGGGTTCCCGGTTGAGAATAATTTCAACGCGACAAAACCCTGAACAATTGCAAGCAGAATAGTGGCGACCAGCGCCACTCCTGCCACAATCAACGCGATGAACGCATAGCGCTGTATTTTGAAGGTTTTCTTTTTAGCAGCCATTAGCGCCATCTCCGCATTTCTACTGCAGCCGTACCGGTGAACAACCCAAGCGCGGTCAGGCTCAAGTAGTAAACAACATCGCCCAGTGCGATGACACCTACATTCAAGGTGTTGTTGAAGTGTGCTTGCATATCAAGATACTGGAACACATCGGTTCCCACGGTGAGAATCTGGCCGGGGATTCCGATCAGCCACCAAAGAAAGACGAACAGCCCCATGCTTAAGAAGAAGGCCGCAATTTGATTGCTGAAAATGGCGGAGATCCCAACACCCAAACCAAGGAATGCTGCCGAGACTAAAATGACGCCGAGATAGGCTGTCATCATCACGCGTTGATCGATGCCTGGCGTGACCAGACTGTTCAACACGAATGGATAGATGAGCGTAATCGCGACAATGGTCAGGATGAACAGAAAGCCGCCCAGCCATTTGCCCACGATCAGTTCCCAGTCGCGCACAGGCGCGGTGAGGAGCAATTCCATGGTGCCCATACGCGTCTCATCCGAGACCAGGCGCATCGTCAACGCGGGAACCGAAAAGACCAACAGGAAAACAATATCGCCCGTGATGGGACTAATATCGGGCGCGGAGTTGGATTGTTGTATTGCCATCGAAATGCTTTGCTGCAAAATCGCGACAAAGATAATTCCCAAAACGAGAAATATCATAAACGCCACTACATATGCGATGGGGCTGCTGAAGTAGTGGTTGTATTCTCGCTTCGCAATTGTCCAAATGTTTCTCATTTCTCACCTCGTGCCTTGTGGTTTTCCTCATCGCCGGTCAACTCAAGGAAGATTTCTTCAAGGCTCATGCCCATGGGTCGCAGTTCGAGGAGTTCGTATCCTGCATTGATGACAGTCTTTGCTACTTCAGGCCGGATATCGTGGCCGGGTGCGAACTGGAACTCAATGGTGTCTTCACCTTTTGATTCGACAATTTGTACACCTTTGACTTTTTCAACGGTCTTCGCTAAACCGTCTGCATCGCCGCGGACGCGTAAAGCCACGCGCTCCGCGCCCAGCAAACGAGACTGTAGCTTTTCAGGTGTATCTTCCGCCACGATCTTGCCTTTGTTGATGATCAAAACGCGGTCACAGATATTCTGTGCTTCCGAAAGGATATGTGTGGAAAGTAAAACCGTTCGTTCTTTGCCGACATCTTGAATCAGCTTGCGAACTTCCACGACCTGGCCCGGGTCAAGACCGATCGTCGGTTCGTCCAGGATCAAAACCTCAGGGCGATGGAGAAGAGCCTGTGCGAGTCCCACTCTCTGGCGCATGCCTTTTGATAGTTTCCCAATCATGCTGTTGGCGCGGTCAACCAATCCGACCATTTCCAGCACTTCATCGGCGCGTTCCTCTCCATCCGGCAGGTGGCGTAGGTCTGCCATGAACTTGAGGTAATCAAACACGCCCATGTCAGTGTAGAGGGGAACAGTCTCAGGCAGGTATCCGACGCGGCGTCGAACTTCTATGGACTCGCTCATTACATCGTACCCTGCAACAACTGCTTCGCCATCCGTAGGCGGCATATAGCCGGTTAGAATGCGCATGGTGGTCGTTTTGCCTGCGCCATTCGGTCCGAGGAAGCCAAGGATTTCTCCTTGCTCGGCTTCGAATGTAAGGTGATCAATTGCGCGGCGCGACCCGTAGTCTTTGGTCAGACCATTGACTCGAATCATTGGCTCTCCTTCAATCAAAAAGATAATGACGTAACAAACGGCACAGCAGCCAGGACGGCGGGCCGTGCCGTAATATGATCGCAAAATACTATACAGAATTTGCAAAACAAAGTCAATAACCTTGTAAAATTCTAATCAAACGCTAATCTGCTTTCTATATATTGTGCGCGGCTATAATTGAAAAAACTTTTCGAGGCGAGGTGTCTTATGACTGAACTGCTTTATCACACCGATAGTTATTTACGCGAGTTTGAGGCCAATATCGCCTCTGTAGATTCCGAGACGAAGACTATCGTATTGGATCGAACTGCCTTTTATCCGGGCGGAGGCGGCCAGCCATGCGACTTTGGCGTATTGAATGTGAATGGTGTGGAATATCCGATTGAAAAAGTAAAGAAGCAGGGCGATGACGTATTGCATTTTCTCGGTGGGACCGCGCCTCTTCCGTCAGTGGGCGCCGCGGCGCGCGGGACGATAGACTGGTCGCGGCGTTATCAGTTGATGCGCACCCATACCGCGCTCCACATCCTGTGTGGGACAGTTTTTCGCGACTACGGCGCACAAGTCACGGGCGGGGATATGGAACCATTGAAGGGCCGCATGGATTTCGAGTTCGAGACGATGCGTGCCGAGTTGGTACACGAGATCGAGGCCGCGGTCAATAAAGAGATCGCCGCGGCGCGCGAAATCCGTGTCGAGATTTTGCCGCGCGAAGAGGCCTTTCAAATTCCAGATTTGATTCGCACCAAGATCAATTTGTTACCAGAAGGGATTCCGCAAGTCCGCACAGTGGAGATCGTTGGATTGGATTTACAAGCGGATGGTGGGACGCACGTCAAGAATACATCGGAAGTGGGCAGTGTGCGCGTGACAGATTACAAAAGCAAAGGCGCGATTAATAAAAGAATCTACATAGAGATTGTATAAGGTTTTAAGACCCTAAAGGTCTTTAAGACCTTTAGGGTCTTTTGAAAAGACTTGTACGACTTCATTTGGAATAGCCAATGGTCGTCCGCTTTTTATATCTACAAAGACCCAATCCGTCTCGCCTTTAACCAAAACTTTGCCATCTGATTTGCGCACAAATTCATACTTTCTCAATGAGCGCACGCGGCGGATATCTTCCATCCAGGTTTTGATCTCGATCTCTTCGCCTGCGAAGGCCGGTAATAGGTATTCGATGCGATGTTCGCGTACGACCCACATCGCGCCGGCTTCCTGCATCGGATCGATTCCATCAAGGGAAGAATAATGTTCGATGGCAATGTCCTGCATCCACTGCACATAGGCCACGTTGTTCACGTGGCCGTTTTCATCAATGGCTTCTTTTGGGATGACGAAGTTCTTTGTGTAAATTTGTGAGATCGGCATTCGCCAAGTTTACCGCGTCTGGTCGGCGCTTCGCCACCACCAATATGTTGCAACGAAACCAATAATTGAGGCAACGATCAGGATCAAATAACTATGGACTCCGAGCAGTTCCTCACGCGGACCGCCGACTCCGCCGAACAATCCGGGGATGGCCCACGGAAGCCAATCGCCCCAGCCGAGAATGACGGCAAGGTTTGCGAGAAACAGCGTGAAGATCGTCCAGCCGAAAGGTGGCAGATAGCCGCGACCCGCACTGGCCAATAGCGCGATGAAAGACATTAGTGGAATAGTCAAGATCGCTGTGCCTAAAATGTTGATGAATGAAGTGCGAAGTAATTCTATTGACCAACCGGGAATACGAACCAAAGTCCCAATGATCAGACTAAAACCGAAGACGATCAGCGTGACAGTCAGCGACCAGATTACGAGAACAATAAACTTGGCCGTGATAATTGTCTCGCGTGAAGTTGGTAATGCCAATAACTCTTTGATTGTATGATCGGAGAACTCGCGGCCAAAGATCCAAATTGTGATGATGGCAAATAGAATCATGCCGCCAGCCGCGACGGCTTGCGCCAGAAAGCCGAAGAACGAAGGCCAATCCGCAGTGCCTGCCAGGAGTTGTGCTTTTGTGGTAATCAGTCCTAAAGATTTCGCGGCTTCGGGATCTTTCAAGATGACCATGAAGAGTCCGCCAGCCAATGGCATTAAAGAGAAGCCGATGGCAGTGATAAGCGGAACCTTCGAACGAACCATTTTTAAGGACTCAGCCCAAAGGGCGGAAGAGAAGTTGTTCATTTTGATTCTCCGTAAAATTTAGTGTCATGCTGAGGAGCCGCAACGCGGCGACGAAGCATCGCGTTTTGATTACCGCGAGATTCTGCGCTGCGCTCAGCGTGACAAAAAATATTATTGTGACGTCAACCGCAAAAAATGATCTTCGAGATTTTCTTGTGCAACGGCTAAATGCGTAGGCGGTGTGCCTGCATTAACGAGAACTTGCGCGACTTCATCCGGCGCGTCTACTGCGCGAGGATCAGCAAGTCGAATTGAGTCATCGTGATCGGACGAAGTTATGTAGCCCGCCTTCTTCAGTGCGTTAAGAGCTTTGTTCAAGTCGCGCGCTTTGATCGCGAGATATTTCGAGCGCAATTGTTCCAGTTTGTCCGCGTCCAACTCTTCAATCAATTTTCCTTTATGAATGATGCCGATGCGCGTGGCGAGTCGATCTACTTCCGTCAGAATATGGCTGGACATAAAAACGGTCACGCCTTGTTGGCGTGCCAGCTCGCGCAGTAACTCGCGGATTTCCACTACGCCCGCGGGATCAAGTCCGTTAGCGGGTTCGTCGAGAATCAAAAGCTCAGGTCCATGCAGCAACGCACGCGCCAAACCCAAACGTTGAAGATTGCCTGTCGAGAGCGTGCCAGCTTTTCGGTCCGCGTAAGAGGCGATGCCCAAACGCTTGATCGCGCGCGTCGTCGCGCCTTCATCCGAAACATTTTGTAATCGCCGCGCGATTTCCAGATTTTCGCGCACAGTCAATTCGGGATAAGCCGAAGGCGACTCGACCATGTGACCGACTCGATGCCACGGTCCGCGTCCATGCGGACCGACCGCCTGTTCCAACACTTTGACGTTTCCCGCGCTCGGGCGGACCATACCCAACAGTGCGCGGATGGTGGTCGTCTTGCCCGCGCCGTTGAGGCCGAGAAAGCCGTAGATTTCGCCGCGCTTCACGCGCAAGTCCACTGAATCTACGGCGCGCACATCGCGATAGGATTTTGATAATCCGTTGGTTTCGATTGCGAATTCCATTCTTGCCTTTGCCTTTCTTGATCATTTGCGTGTCATTCTGAGCCGCAGAGCGGCGAAGAATCTTGTATCCCTTAGACTCTTCGCTACGCTCAGAGTGACACACTGTACTTAATATTATTTGAAGATCGAGCCGAGACTTTTTCGATATTGCTCGAAGGCTGTTTTGCCTTTTTTAGTGAGGCGATATTCGGTGTGCGGAATTTTGCCGCGGAATGTTTTTTCGATTTCGAGATAACCGGCTTCTTCGAGCTTCGAGAGATGTACCGATAAATTTCCCTTGGTGAGTCCGCTTTCTTTGAGCAGAAAGAGGAAGTCTGCCGATTCGACCGAAGAGAGCAAGGCGACAATCATTAAGCGCGCCGGTTCGTGAATGACACGGTCCAAGCTGGAGATGTTTTGCAGTGAACCGCTCATACATCCTCCACGTAAGGCTTTGGATTTTCTTTGCGATAACGAAGGAAGGTGACAAGACCAGAGATGAGCAGCGCCGCGCCCGAGATCAACACGAGATCGCTGAGACTTGTCAACGTGCGATTGATGCTTGCAACAACTGTCGGCTGCGTGAGTCCCGGTTGAACACTGATTGGAATGGCTGGTAAACCGATCGTCAATTGCCAAATGCCGATTCCAATTCCTGCTAACAAAACAACAATTCCCAAGATTCGAAAGCGATGTAAACCCATCCATTCACCGGATAGCAAAAAGAATATTGACCAGAGAATGCCCAGTGCAATCGGGAACCAAACCGGCATGGAAGCCAGCACGCTGTTCGCCGAAGTCATCAGCAGGGAGGCGGCCAACAATGCAAGGATGGGCAGAAGCAGAAAGAGAATGATGTTTCTTAAGATGACGAGAATCAATGCGGTTGTAATGCGCGTGCCGCGCACAAAGCCTGTGCGTGGGTAGGTGAAATGATCTTTCAGCCAACACAGAATCATGATGGCTGCCAAAAGACCAATCAATTTGACAATGGAAACTTCACCGGCCATCGAAAGAAACCAACTGGTGAAAGTATCTGGCGAGGCGCTCCTGCCGAAAAGCAGAAGCGCGGCCAGGATGATGAAAAACCCGCCAACTGTCATTTCGGTGAACCCATCTACGAACCAGTAGCCGCGGGAACGTTTTACCGCGCTGTCAATTTGCATGTTCATAGTTACTCCGTGTATAAACTAGTTTGTAATATAAACCAGTTTATAAAAAGAGTCAAGAGGCGGCAAAATCGATAACTATTAAGTTCTACTTGGAACGAACTTTGGAAATACCGCGGCCGATTAATCCGCCGATCAAGCCGAACAGCGCGGCCAGCATTGGGCCGAGCAGGGAATGGTAAAAGACCGCGCCCATGAAATCTTCCATGATGAAGGCATTGAAGTCGGTCATACCGCTTTGAGCGAAATCGGCATAGTTACCTTCGGCTTGAAAGACTTTCGTTTGTTGGGGCGTGCCGCGGAATAGATAATCCATCGCCAGGACCGCGATAGCCCACATCAGTGTAGCAATCATGGCAGTCCAAATCGCGGAGAGGACTCCGTTGCGAATATTCTTTGTTTGAAGGGCTGTGATGAGTCCTGAAAGAAAATAAATGAAGAATACACTTCCGAACTCAATCAAGCCAAAGGTGGTATTGTCTTTCGGAAGTAGGACGTATTCGAGAATGATCTCGCTGACAAAGATCAAGCCCGCAATCAATCCACATTCGATGGCAATCGAAAGAATCGCCGGATTGAGTTTTTCGATTCCAGGCGTGGCGAGCCACACGACCGCGCCATAGATGATGAGAATCGCAATTGCGGCCAGAACAGGGACAACACGTTCCGCGGGGACGAGAATCCAGCCAAACAGGACTAGCGCGATAGCAATGAGAATTCCGGCTAGGAAAGCAGATTGGAAACGACGAATTGACATTTTTATATCCTGGTAATTATTTTAGCATCTCCAATGTTACAGCGAAAAAATTGAAACGGAACAATTACGAGAGTTTCTTTGTCTTCCATTCTCCTTCGTCGATTGATATAATTTCTTTAACATTACTTGCTCTTCCCAATAGTGAAAGTCCCCAAAGGAGGTTCTGCATGGATGCTTTAAAGTGGGTCGTCTGGCTGACGCCGCTCGAACCCGCGGCCGGCTCAAACGGTCCGAAACTGCTCGATCTGCCGCCGCATGCCATCGTTCGAATGACCGGAAATCGTCAAATGGCTGGGACTCCTGCCATGCCCTGGTCGGAAGTCGAATATCTCGGCCAGAACATGCAATCGCATGTGGGCTGGGTCTATGACGGCTATCTCGAAGATTACACGCCGAACCGCGGCGATGTGGTTCATATCGATCCGTCCCTGAAGTTGGTGTATCCATATGCGCCTGTGCAAGACCTGACCTTCAACGGCATGACTCAGTTCAACTTGTGCGCGGAATTCTGTTCAGCGTACATCGGGGGCGAACCTATTTTAGATTTTCTCAACAAATGTAAAGCCAACTCCTCGCTGAGTTTCGCGATCACGAACAAAGCCATTGGCGTGACACAACTCCAATTATTGTTGACCACCATGTATGGGTATTCCAGCACGGATATTAAAGCATTTGCCGATGGATTGCGCGATCCGGTGATGGGCGTGCAGATCACATCCGGCCGCGTGGCGAATATGTTGAAGAGCTTTTACCTGGTCGCATTGGTACATATCAATTCGGCGGGCGAGATTGTCTATTACGATCCGACCAAGCAGGGCACGCCGGACATGGTTTTGCATTGGGTTGTCATTGAGGAAGTCGATCCGTTCGGGTATGACGATGGCGAAGTTACATTGTTTAATCCATTCCCGGATAATATGGAGAAGATCGCCTTTCGATTGCTATACCAATCCATGGCTCCCGGCCCGACCGGTTTGTGGGTTCCGCGAGTGAAGACATCCTCGGGCGTTGGTTCCGCTACTCATTAAAGAAAGGTTGGGATTCAATGAGCACACCTCAGAAACGTATCATCGCCGGAACCGGACTTTACGCGTCCGCCACGCCTCGTTCCAATCCCCTTATTCAATTGAACGAATATTGTGTTGTCACGCCGACCGGTCAACAACAGCAAATTGGAAACCCGCCTGCGCTGTGGACGCAAATCCAATACACGGATCAATTCAAGGGTCCGTTTACCGGCTGGGTTTACGACGGCTATTTGGAGGATTGGCCGAATCCCGGAAACGTTGTTCAGATCGATCCTTCTGTTCAGCTTCCGTATCTTAGTCTCGGCGTGCAGGATATTTTGTATTCCAAGATCAAGCAAGTGAATCTGTGCGGAGAGTTTTCCGTGGCGCACATCGCGGGGGATGGGATCGTGGGCTTTCTTGGAAAGTGGGTTGCTTCCGCACAAGCGGTCGCGACCGGAATCCTGACGAAAGGCCTGCCAACTGGCATCGATCAGATCAAGACGATGTTGGCCGCGTATGGAATCCAAGGGCCGTTCATTGGTTTCTTAGAGGCTTTTCGAGATCCTGTGATCGGCAAACGCCCGTATTTGGTCACGCCAGGGCGCATGGCGAAGCTGCTGCAAGATCATTGGCTGATCGCGGGAGTCAAAATTGATAATCGTACTGGCGAGTTTGTGCGTTCTGGCGGCGCCAATCACGTTGGACATTGGGTTGTGATCGAAAGCGTCGCGCCGTTTGGAATCAATAACGGATATGTTCATCTTTACAATCCGTTTCCCAATAACTATCAGACGATCACGTTTCGTTTGCTGATGCAATCGATGGGCGCTGGCGATCCATCCGCGGTGGATGACTTGAGCGGCATTTGGATTCCGAAACCGCCGCCGGTTTCCACGTCCAGTGAAATGGCCGGTGAAGATACAGCGGTCGGTTGATGCGCGAATCGCAAAATATAAAAAGAAGCTCATCGTTTGGTGAGCTTCTTTTGTTTAGTATTGGCAGTTGCACTTTAGGCCGAAAGCAGCTGATCCACCGCGCTAGCCAGCTCTCTCAAGTTACTAACCTTCAACACATTATCACATAACGGCGCGTACTTTTGCATGTCGCTGTCACCATGCCATAAATAGGGAGGTTCAGGATTCAGCCAAATTGTCCGCGCCGCGCGACGCGTCATCGTAGAAAAAATGTCAAGCCGCGGATCATTGTAATTATTGCGTCCGTCGCCAACGATGATGAGAGTCGTCTGCCCGTTGAGCGTATCCATGTATTCGCTGTTGAAATCGTTCAATGACCAGCCGAGGTCGGTGTTGTAATATCCGCTGGGCATACGCCATAAAACGGAAGCAATTGCTTCGTCCGCGTTCGAACCGCTGAAGTCTTCCGAGATCGACTCGAGATGGTCAATGAACGCAAAAGCGTGCGTTTTGCGGACTTGTCCTTGCAACGCAAACAAAAAGCTCAACATCAATTCGGAGCAAAATCGCATCGACGTGCTGATGTCGCAAATCACCACGATCTTTGGTTTGCGCACGCGGTCGCGATGACGAAGTTCCATTGGCACACCATGATATTTAAGATTGGCGCGGATGGTGGCCTTCGGATCGAGTTGTCCGCTCTTGGCGCGTTTTTGACGAAGTGCGATGCGCGTGCGCAGCGCCGCGGCCAAACGTTTGACTTCGCGCTGCAATAATTTTTTATCCGCGTCTGATAACGCCTCGAACGGGCGATTCATCAAACCGTCCATGTTATCGTTCGGCGGTTGCTCGCTTAAATTTTCGGCAATGCGCTCGCCCGCGAACTGATTGATCTGTTGGCCCATGCCCTGCAAATTTTGCTGAATCAACTCGCGCATGGCTTGCTGGACTTCGGGATAATTCAAGGCGCGCATCATGCGCTGCGCCATCCAATTTTGATAACGCAGATCGTCGGTCTGATTCAGTCCAACCATTTGACCCAACGCTTCCAATTCAGACTGGGAGAGCGGCTCGCCGTTCATCAAGCGTTCCATCCGCTGACGAAGTTGCTCCGCGAACTGGCGTAACGCATCGGCCAGCATCTGCGCTTCTTCAGGTGTCATGCTGTCATTTGGATTTCCGCCCATCAGCGGTGGTTGACTCGAACCGAAGAAGAGCGGGAATAATTTATCGAAGACGGGAATGTCGCGCACATCTTTGATGAGCGTCGCGCGCAACGAGAGACGAAAATGTTCGCGGTCTTGAATCCCCATTAAGTCAACCGCGCTGAAGGCTTCTGTGCTTTCGGCCAGCGATACGCGCACGCCGCTGGCACGTAAAGCTGAGATTAACTGTAAGATACGAGATTCCATATTTCGTTATCCTGTAGGAAGCAGTATGCTGCGCTTCTGCCAAAAATCAATTACCAGAAAATCTCCCGAAATCATCCGGCCGTTGCCGCGACGAGGTCGGCGGCGGTGGATTGATGATCTGTCGTTTGGCTTTTTGCAGATCTGCTTCGTGTTTCAACAAAACCGATAACGTTTCTTCCAAGGTGTCTTTATCCAAATTCGAGGCGTTCAACGCGACCAGCGCTTGCGCCCAATCTAAAGTCTCACTGATGGACGGTGACTTGCGCATGTCGGTCTTGCGCAGTTTCTGGACGAATTCCACGGCTTGCTGCGCGAGCTTGGGATTCAAGTCTGGAACTTTCAAGCGTACAACTGCCAGCTCTTCCTGAAGAGTTGGATAATCAATGAACAAATACAAGCAGCGTCGTTTCAGCGCTTCCGAAAGCTCGCGCGTATTATTCGATGTGAGCACAACGATTGGTTTATGTTTGGCTGATAGCGTTCCGAGTTCGGGAACCGAAACCTGAAAGTCGCTCAATACTTCCAGCAGGAAGGCTTCGAACTCCGCGTCGGCGCGGTCGATTTCGTCAATCAGCAAAACAGTTTGTTGTTCACTAAGAATCGCTTTCAGCAACGGACGTTGCAGAAGAAACCGATTCGAGAAGAAGACATCCTCTTCGCTCGCTAATCGATCCGCGGCTTCGGCCAAAGATTCAGCTTTGCCAAGCGTGTCATTCAATTTATCGCGTAAGAGTTGCGTGTAAAGCAACTGCTTGGAATATTCCCATTCGTACAACGCTTTGGATTCATCCAAGCCTTCATAGCATTGCAAGCGGATCAGTTCGCAGCCCATCGCGCCGGCAATTGCTTTGGCAAGCTCAGTCTTGCCCACGCCCGCAGGCCCTTCTGTGAGCAGCGGCTTGCCGAGTTTTTGTGAGAGATAAACAATGGTCGCGATTTCATCCGAAGCAATATATTTCTGCTTGGTGAGCGCGGTTTTTACGGTGCTGGTAGTCTCAAATGGATTTGTCATGGTAAACCTGTCTCGTTTACAAATAAGTATACCTATTTTGGTGGTATTTATATATTAACTTGTAATGAGAAAAGAGGGTCATAAACTAGTCATTTGTATAGTTCGAGTTTGCATTGTGCGGATTTGCTCATGAACTTCAACGAGCAAACCGCATTTCTTTTAAAACGGTCGGTTTGACAGCTTATGCTATGATTGGCGAATACAAAAACTCGGGCAATTCTATTGGGATTTATGCGTCTCAAAGCCGACCTTACTCTGTTTATCATTGCCATCATTTGGGGCTCCGCGTTCGTCGCGCAACGTGTCGCGGGACAAATGGGCAGCGTGTACTTGTTCAACGGTACCCGCTTCCTCTTGGGCGGATTAATCGTATTTCCGTTCGCAATCCAAAATAAAACCATTGATAAGCTTTCGCCTGATCAATGGTTTTGGATGCTGGTCGCCGGGATCATTTTGTTTGTTGCCGCGGCTTTGCAGCAAGCCGGTCTGTTGTATACCAGCGCGGGGAACGCGGGCTTTATCACCAGTTTATATGTAGTTTTGGTGCCGGTGGTTTTGTTTATTTTCTGGAGGGAGACTCCGCATTGGCTGGCTATTGTAGCGATTTGCCTGGCCGCGGTCGGCGCGTTTCTGCTCTCGTCTAACGGCACTGGCTTCAAGCTTCAACCCGGAGACGGGCTTGAGTTGATCGGCGCGGGTTTATGGACTTGTCATGTGA
>DATKNJ010000123.1:0-3270 GCA_035541395.1 Anaerolineales bacterium | reverse complement strand
CAGGCTTGGGCTGCTTCTTCAGATAAGCATCGGTTTCAAGCGCGGCATTCTTGCCGGACGCCACAGCCTGGACAACTGTCTTCGGTCCGGTCATCATATCGCCTGCGTAAAACATACCTTCGATTGGATCACGCGGCAAAGTGGAGCGCATGCCGATGGCAATGACAACCGCATCGAAATCATCGCGCGTCCCCTCGGTGTCTTTCAAGTCGCGTACATTTGCCGGACTGAAGTTCTGGCCTGCTGGCAATTGGACTTTCAGCGTATCGATTCCCGACACACCATCGCCGTTCTTTTTGATGCGCGTCACGCGAATTCTTCCATTGACTTCGATATCGAAGTCAATCAATTCTTGACGCTCTTTTTCAGTCAATGGCATCTCAGAAAGCTTCTCGAGCATGAACATTTCGACATGTTTCGCGCCGCGCTTCTTCGCCGTGATAGCGCAGTCGATGGCGGTCGCTCCGCCGCCGACAACAGCCACGCGCTCCTTGAAATTAAACGCGCTCGGATCGGAGAGCAAGTCAACCATCTTGACTGCGTTGCTTTCATTCTCGATGCCCAATTCGATTGGTTTCCACAGGCCAATCGTGACACAAACCGCGTCGTATCCCTGCTTTAGCAATTGTTTTGGATCATCAACTTTGGCGTTGGTTTTGGCGTTGATCGTTCCAAGTGAAAGGAGAAACTCGATATCGGATTGAACCACTTTCTTGTCAAGACGATGATCGGGAATGAAGTTCATCATCCCGCCTAATTGATCGCGGCTTTCGTAAATATCCACAGCGTACCCCATTTGCGCTAGTGACGCCGCGACACCAAGTCCCGCCGGGCCGCCGCCGACAACGGCCACTTTTTTACCGTTCAATTCTGGAGTCGAAAATTTCGGAATCCCGCCATCTTGCTTTGCCATTTCGACCAATGTGGTTTGAACCTTCGGAATATTGATGGAACCATCAAAGTTCTTGCGCGAGCACGCTGCCATGCAGAATGTGTCCGGGCAAACCATCCCACAAACACCGCCTAATGGATTGGCATGCATGATCTCGCCAGCTGCGCGTTGGATATCAGATTTATTTCCGACGCGCGCTGCCATGATGAAATCGAACGGCGAGCAGTTGACAGGACAAGCTGCCTTGCATGGTTTCTCTTCGCAATATTCACATCGCATCAACTCGGTTTGGAGCTGACGTCTAGTCATGATAAGCGAATCTGGATGATCGTTCATTTTTTACACCTCACACGGAATAGGTTTTGGTGTTGATGCTGAATCCAGATTCCATTCTATAACATTCATTGCGGAGGAATGGAGTGTAGAAACTCCATATCCAAAAGGTGATATGTCACCTTAAAAAATAAAGCGACTCTCCTAGACATGCTGTCTTGCATATGAAGGGAAGTCGCTTTTCGTAGAGTAAATAAAATTTAAAGCTTGATTTGGGGTTCCTGCATTTTGCGAACCAATTCCAAATCTTCGGGCAGGTCGAGATCAAGTTCAAGCGAAGGCAGATTGACAATCTCCAAACGCGCGCCGACGTTTTTCGTGCGCTCACAATGACGCTGGAATGAGCCGGGACCAAAATCGTATTCGATCAAACCTGCGGGAGACATCAAGAGGGCGTTAGTCCCTTTTCCGTGGCGGTCGGGCGCGATGACCACTACCGGCGGATTCGTCGCTCTCTCAACGAGAGCCAAAATATCGTCCCGCGTGAGAAGCGGTAAGTCTGCTGGCAACACCAACACGCCGCGCGTCGCATAGACTTGTGCAACGATGGTGGCTCGTTTCAGCGCCGTATTCAAATGCGGTTCGCCATCTTCACGCACGGTGCGCGCGCCGTAATTGCGCGCAATGGTCAGCGCGTGCGGATCGCGACTCACCACCAGGACTTGCTCTATTTCTTTTTGGTCAACCAAAGTTTGGAGGGTGTGTTGAAGAAGCGTTTCGTTCAGATGTGCGCGTTCGTCCTCAGATAAGGTTCCAGAGAGGCGGGACTTTCCGCGGCGGAGCGGTTTGACGGGAACGATTGCCCAGATCGTCATCGTTGTAAGCTTCCCACAAAGTGTAGCACATCTTGTGCGAGATGTGCGCGATCTGTAAGGGATTTCATAAGTGTATTTGTCACCAATGTCTGGACAGCTATTTTGTCTTTCCAATGTGCGTCTATGGCGTCCAATATGAAACCGCTCAAGAGATCGCGATAATGATTTGCAACGGCGAACGCGGAAGGTTCGATTCCCAATTCGGCATACATTTTCGCGGCAGGTCCCTTCACAGTCTCTCCACCAATGATGGGAGAAACCGCGACAATTGTTTTTCCCTCGCCCCAACCTCTCTCCCCAAGGGAGAGGGGTGAAGGGGTGAGGGCCAGGACTTTCAAGATTGGATCAATGCTCACCCATGGGTTTGATGGACAAATAACAATTGCATCGGCAGATTGGATCGCTTCGCGCACGCCCGGAGCTGGTTCCGCTTGTTCGAGTCTATCGAACCGAAAGCCTTTCACGCGCGGCTCGCAGCGGCGATGGACAAAATATTCTTGAAAAGCCAACGCTCCTTCATCTGTTTCGACAATGGTATGCACCGGTTGATCGCTCATTGGCAAGACGGTCTGTTTCACGCCCCAGGCTGCGCAAAACTCGTGCGTAATCTGCGAAAGAGTTTGACCTTGTTTCAATCGTCGCGTGCGTTCGAGATGCGTGGCCAAATCCTGATCGCCGAGATTGAACCAATCCGGTCCACCCAATTGTTTGAGATTGGTCATCGCTTGCCAGGTTTCATTCACGCGCCCCCAGCCGGTATCGGGGTTGGCAAGGCTGGCTAAGGTGTAACACACCGTATCGAGATCGGGCGAAATGGATAGGCCGAGATGTTCGAAGTCATCGCCAGTGTTGACGATGACGGTTAAATCTTCGGGAGGCAAAACTTGGGCGAGTCCGTGGGCGAGCTTCGCACCGCCGACTCCACCTGCGAGGGCAACAATTTTCATCGATATATCTTGATAGTCTCTAAAGGTTTCAACGCTTTTTCTTTCGGCTCTTCTTTTCCATATCCAAGAAAAATCATTGCTTGTGGCTCCCACGTTTCAGGGAAATCCAAGGCTGCGCATGTTTCTTTTTGAGCGTATAAAGGCCAGCAAATCCAATTCGCGCCAAGGCCTGCGGCGTGCGCGGCTAGCAGGAGTTGCATCCCCGCCGCGGCAACGGACTGTATGCCCATGACCGCTTCTTCGCGCGTATCCACGCGGACGGCGGTCACGTCGCGGCAGAGAA
>DATKNJ010000122.1:0-6233 GCA_035541395.1 Anaerolineales bacterium | reverse complement strand
GACGATGACTTTCGTGGCGTTCATCGGCACGTTTACCGCGATCTTTGCAGCTACGATTGCCGTCGCGCAGAATGACATCAAGCGTGTGCTGGCGTATTCCACGATTTCGCAACTCGGCTTCATGATTTCGGCGTTGGGCGTCGGCGCGTATGTCGCGGCCGCGTTCCATCTCGTGACACATGCTTTCTTCAAAGCTCTGCTGTTTCTCGGTTCTGGTTCGGTGATTCACGGCATGGAGCACGGTGTGTTACACACTGGTGAACATGTCGATCCGCAGGATATGTTCAACATGGGTGGTTTGCGGAAAAAGATGCCGATTACGTTTTGGACTTTCTTGATCGGTGGTTTTGCACTTTCGGGTTTTCCAATTCTCACAGCAGGCTTCTGGTCGAAGGATGAAATCTTTTCAGACTCTTTCGCCAGCGGTCACATGATCGTTTTCATTACGTTGGCTGTGGCGGCGTTCCTGACTGCGTTTTACACGATGCGCCAAATCACATTGACCTTCCTCGGCGAGCCGCGCACGCAATCTTCTGAACACGCGCAGGAAACGGTTTGGACGATGACGCTTCCGTTGATTGTGTTGGCGGTCTTTGCCGTGACGTTTGGCTGGGTTGGCATTCCGCAGGATTTCCTCGGCTTACACTTGGCTCCGAGCTGGTTCCATGAATTTGTCGGTGGCACATTGGCGCAAATGCCTGAAGCTGCGCCGTTCAATTGGATTGTGTTAGGAACTTCGTTGCTGGTCTCGCTCGGTGGATTGTTCTTCGGCTGGCTTGCCTATCGCAATGTTCAATCGGCCGCTGAGGATAAATTGCAAATTCCTTTGCTGAAGAATAAATATTATTTCGACGAACTGTATAACTTCGTTTTTGTTCAGCCGGTCATTTGGCTTTCTGAAACGTTCGTATCCAAATGGATTGACCGCGGCCTGATCGATGGCATTCTGCACACGATCGGTCGCGCGACGGCTGTGATCGGATCTTCGATCCGTAATTACTTCGACCTGCCGGTGATCAATCGTTTCTTTGGCGATGGCACGAGCAAAGTCGTCAAGTGGACGGGGCACAACTTGCGTCCGATCCAAACCGGCCGTATCCAACAATACATGATGCTTTCGTTGGTGGTGTTGATCATCATCGGCGGCGCATTGTTCTATTATTTGATGCGCATGTAGGAGCCAAGATGGATTTCATCGCATCACATCTCCTTTCGATTATTCTCTTCTTCCCGGCGCTTTCGGCGTTGGTGATTTTGTTCCTGCCGCGCCAGAATCTCAGCTTGCTGCGCTGGACGGCGCTGATTGCCAGCCTCGTCCCGTTCGTGCTTTCTATCGTTTTGTGGATCAACTTCAAGTCCGACGCGAGCGGTTTCCAATTCCAGGAAAATTATCCGTGGTACGAAGCCATCCATTCTTCGCTTCATCTGGGCGTGGATGGTCTTTCCCTAACCATGGTCTTGTTGACCACGTTGTTGACGCCGCTCGCCATTCTCGCCTCTTTCAGCGTGACCGACCGCGTCCAGCCGTATATGATGCTCTTCCTATTTTTGGAAACCGGCATGCTCGGCGTGTTCATGGCGCTTGATCTGTTGATCTTCTTTGTCTTCTGGGAAGTTGGCCTCGTCCCGATGTACTTCCTGATCAATCAATGGGGCAGCGCCAATCGGAATTATGCTTCGCTCAAGTTCATGATTTACACGATGGGCGGATCGCTCGGCCTACTGTTGGCGATTCAGTTGCTCGGCGTTCTCTTCCAGACCTATGACCTGCCCACGTTATTTGCGCGTTGGCCCGGCTTTGACGGAACCATCGCTGGCCTTCCGGCCAGCACCGTAAAGACCATTGCATTCTGGGCGTTTGTGATTGCCTTCGCAGTCAAAGTTCCGATCTGGCCATTTCACACTTGGTTGCCCGATGCGCACACCGAAGCGCCAACCGCGGGTTCGATGTTGTTGGCTGGTGTGTTGCTGAAGCTCGGCGCTTATGGCTTCCTGCGACTTGTCCTGCCGTTGTATCCGGCGGAAGCGAAAACCTTCGCGGTCGCCCTGGCAGTGTTGGCAACGGCTGCGATTGTATTCGGTGCCTTCGCTTCGTTTGGCCAAACGGACTTCAAGCGCCTCGTGGCATATTCTTCGGTGAATCACATGGGCTTTGTGGTGCTGGGCATCGCGGCAGCTGCTCTTGCAACAGGTACGGAGAATGCAACCATTGCCTTGAATGGCGCGATCCTGCAGATGTTCAATCACGGACTTTCGGCAGCTGGCATGTTCTTCCTTGTTGGCGTGATTTATGAACGTACTCATACGCGTAACTTGGAAGAATTCGGCGGTCTATTCCCGCTCGTTCCAATCTATGGCGGCATTCTGATTTTCACCAGCATGGCTTCACTGGGCTTGCCCGGACTGAACGGATTTATTTCTGAATTTCTTGTGGTGCGCGGTTCTCTGCCCATCCTGCCGGTCTTCACCGCGATTGCGATGCTTGGCCTGTTGATGACCGGCGCGTACATCCTCAAAGGAATCAAGAAAGTGCTGCATGGCCCAATGAACGAACACTGGGCGCACGGTGAGCATCTGCTTAAGGAAATCACCACTCGCGAGATCGTTGTGATGGCTCCGCTGATGACTCTCATCCTGGTCATTGGCATCTGGCCCGCCTGGATTTTGGATGTGATCAACAAAGCCGTGACGATGCTCTTCTAACCGAGGTAGATTCATGACCTTTCCATTTTTGAGTGTAATTCTCTTCCTGCCCCTCGCGGCTGCGGTGATCATGTTGTTTGTGCCTGCGGACCGCAAGAATGAAGTGCGTATCATTGCGTTGTCCGCGGCGGTGCTGGCGTTGGCCTTATCGGCGTTCGTGTTTTTCTCCTACGATAAAACTGTAGCCGGATATCAATTTACCGAGCAAATTACATGGCTGCCCGCCTTGGGAATTTCTTATTTCGTCGGCGTGGATGGCATGAGCGCACCACTCGTCTTATTGACGGGCGTGGTCATGTTCACGGGTGTGTTGATCTCGTGGGGCGTCGATGACCGTCCGCGCGAGTTCTTCGCGTTCTTGTTTATCTTGGCAACTGGTGTGTTCGGCGTTTTTATGTCGCTGGATTTGTTCCTGCTGTTCTTCTTCTATGAGATCGCAGTCTTCCCAATGTATTTATTGATTGCCATCTGGGGCTGGGTGCAGACGCGCGAATACGCCGCGATGAAATTGACTTTATACCTGTTCATCGGTTCGGTGGTCGCTTTGGTCGGCGCATTGGCTATGTATTGGGTGGCGGGTCAACAGACCGGCGTCTACACCTTCAACATGTTGGAGTTGGAGAAGGCTGGCTTTTCTTCCACGTTCCAAAATATTTGGTTCCTTCCGGTGTTCTTCGGTTTTGCAGTATTAGGCGGTATTTGGCCGTTCCATAACTGGTCGCCAGATGGTCACGTAGCCGCGCCGACTGCTGTTTCCATGTTCCATGCGGGCGTGCTGATGAAGTTGGGCGCGTTCGCTGCATTGCGCGTGGGAATCATGTTGCTGCCTGAGGGGGCGAAACATTGGTGGTGGTTGATCTTCACTTTTGCGACCATCGCAGTAGTGTATGGCGCGTTCATCGCTTTCGTGCAAACAGACTTTAAATATGTGATCGGTTTTTCGTCTGTATCACACATGGGATTGGTGATGCTGGGTTTGTCCACGCTCAATCGCGAGGGCCTCACCGGTGCAGGTGTGCAAATGTTCTCGCATGGCATCATGACGGCTCTCTTCTTTGCTGTGGTCGGCATGGTGTATGACCGGGCGCATACGCGTGAGATTCCCAAGCTGGGCGGCATGAGCAAGGCTTTGCCGTGGGCTGCGATCGGATTCATTATCGGCGGCCTCGTTTCGATGGGCATGCCGGGGCTATCTGGTTTCGTGGCGGAATTTCCTATCTTTATGGGAGTCTGGCAAAAAGTTCCGTTGGCTGCGATTATCGCATCCCTTTCCATTGTGATTACCGCGGCCTACATCATGCTGGTCATCCGCCGCGTCTTCTTCGGCGATATGCCTGCCGAGTTTGAGGGTCACATCACAGCGCTGCGTTCGTTTGATAAAGTTGCCATTGTCACGTTATGTCTTTTGATGATTGTGATCGGTTTGTTCCCATCTGTATTGGTGCCGATGGTGCAAACGGGCGTGGCGAATGTTTTGCGTATTTTGGGAGGTGCGTAAGTGTATACGCCGACCATGTTCCTGGCGATCCTGCCGGAAATTTTATTGCTCGTTCTTGGAATATTGTTGCTGATCGTGGAACCGTTCCTGAAAGAGGAGCACCGCCGCAATATCGGCTGGCTGACATCGGGCGGGTTGCTGGTAATCATTCTGATCAGTTTGTTCTTTGCGCGTCCCTCTGGCCCTCAAACCGTTTTCGGCGGAATGTTGCGTTTTGACTGGTTTGGTTTCTTTTTCAAGATGCTCTTCCTCTTCAGTGCGGCAATCACTGCGTTGCTGTTGATGGACCATGAGCAGGTTGGCCGGCGCGGCGAAGCCTACATTCTTTTGCTCGCGACAACTTTGGGCATGGATTTGATGGCTTCTTCTGCGGATTTAGTGATGCTTTATCTTTCGATTGAGACGACCTCGATCCCGCTCTACGTTCTGTCTGGGTTCATGCTCTCAGACGAACACTCCACGGAGGCCGGCTTCAAGTACCTGTTGTTCGGAGCGATGACTTCTGCCATCATGTTATATGGTTTTAGTCTTCTCTTTGGATTTACCGGCACAACGGATCTATATCAATTGGCGGGCATGATTGCGCACAGTCAATCACTGTTATTGACTCTTGGCATCACGCTTCTTGTGATTGTCGGTTTGGGATTCAAAATCTCTGCGGTTCCGTTTCACTTTTGGGCGCCGGATGTATATCAGGGCGCACCGACTCCGGTGGCGGGCTTTCTTTCCACGGCTTCCAAAGCCGCGGGTTTCGCAGTTGTGTTGCGTTTCTTCACAGTTGTTTTTCCGGGCATTGTTCCGTCATGGACGACCGTGATTGCCATTTTAGCGGTGGTCAGCATGACGGTCGGGAATTTGCTGGCGCTGGCGCAGTCAAATATCAAACGTCTGTTGGCGTATTCATCCATCGCGCACGCGGGCTATGTTTTGATCGGTGTGGCTGCCTTCTCGACTCTTGGTACGACCAGTGTGGTTTTCTATCTCGCGGCTTATATCCTGACGAACTTGCTCGCCTTCGGAATCGCGATGGCTTTCAGCCGCATCGTCGGTTCGGATGAAGTCAAGGATTACGCGGGACTCAGTCGTCGTTCGCCGTGGCTTGCGTTGGCGATGTTGGCGGCATTTTTGTCGCTGGCGGGCATGCCGCCTTTTGGTGGATTCATTGCCAAGGTCCTGGTTTTTGCGGCGGCTATTCAAAATCCCGCCTTGATTTGGCTGGCTGTGGTCGGCATTTTGAATTCGATCGTGGCGCTTTACTACTATTTGAATGTTTTGAAATATGTTTATCTTTATCGCATGGAAGGGCAGGATGAAGATAAACATCCCATCGCGCTGACGCGGCCTTACGCGGTCGCTTTGATTGTGCTTGCGTTGGGCGTGATTTTGATCGGCACGGTATTTGGTCCGTGGTACGTGTGGTCGAACTCGGCGGCCTTGGCTTTGTTCTAACCGCCTTCATTGACACGCGTTTTGTGCGTTTGTTATAATCGTGCGACATGACACAATCGGACCATAACCGTCAGAGCATTAGCAGCAACTTCCTGATTGCCCTGATCGCACAGGTTGGTTGTCTGACCTTGGTCATCATTATTGCATCTTTGCTGGGCGGGCTTTGGCTGGACAAAACCTTTGGCACGCGGCCGTTGTTTACGTTGTTGCTGCTACTGGCAGGAACGCCCATTTCTGTGATTGTAATGTTGTTTGTCTCTCGTCGTGCCGTTGCAAAGATCAAATCTCAAGTCGATAAAAAAGAGTAGTTCGCTTTTGTAGGAGGTTTGTTTGGAAACTGAAAAACGCAGACCTTGGCGTCGCTGGGTTGTGCTGCTGTTAATGATCGCGGGTTTTATCCTGGGTGGGTTTTTCGTTCCGGTTCAGCCTGAAATTTCAGTGGCCGCGGAACGACTGTCGGATACGCCACTCTTTACGCTTCCAGCCCCGTTCGGACCGTTTTATTTGGTAAACACGATCCCTACGTTAATTGTGGTGATTGTGCTGTTGGCGATTCTCGCCTACTTTACGAATCGTTCTTTGA
>DATKNJ010000121.1:0-13237 GCA_035541395.1 Anaerolineales bacterium | reverse complement strand
CCAGAGAAAACCGCAATGGTGGTTTTGGATACATCCACGCGGCACAGTTTGGTGGATTCGGCATACAACGAACGGCGCAGTCAATGTGAAGCCGCGGCGCGTTTCTTTGGTGTGAAGGCTTTGCGCGACGTGAGCTTGGCGGAGTTTGAAAAGAGAAAGCATAAAATGGAAGATGTGGTCATGCGCCGTGCTCGACATATTATTACTGAGGATCAACGCGTGTTGGATGCGATCGACGAGATGCGTGCGAACGACGTGGTCTGTTTGGGAAAATTGTTCAATGCCAGTCACGCCAGCTTACGTGATGACTTTGAAGTGACGAACGACGCGTTGAATCAAATTGTAGAAGCCGCGCAGGAGCAGGAATCCTGTTTCGGCGCGCGCATGACCGGCGGCGGATTCGGCGGATGCGCAGTGGCGCTGGTGCGGGAGGATTCGGTCGAGGCGTTTGCAAACGCTGTGAGCGCGGCATACAAATCAAAGTCCGGTTTGGATGCGAAGATTTACATCTGCAAAGCCAGCGGCGGCGCGAGTGTTGTGTAACGGATGAGATTGCCATACTTCGACTTGCAATGACAAGAAAACAAAACTCTCGATGATTCAATCGAGAGTTTTTATTTTGCGTTTTAGCTTGCGGACAATGTCTTACGCGTAAACCATTTCTTTCTCTTCAAGTTTCTCGCGCATTCTCTGGCGATACTGTTCCTGGCGTTTCAACGCGCCGCGTAGAATCAGCTTGAGGAACTTGGAATGATTGAAGGTCGAATCGTTTAGCAAAGAGAAATCTGCCGAGCCGGGTTCGGAGGGGTGATAGAAGATGCCGCAATTCGGATTGATCTCGAGCATGTAGATTGTGCCCGAAGCATCCATGCGATAATCGCAGCGCGCATAACCGTTGCCGCTCAACGTCTTGAACATGCGCACCGTTTGCTCGCGCAGCGTTCTCTCGATGCGTCGTTCATTCACCGGCGCCACCGACATCTTCTCGTAATCGACCCACTTCATATCATAATGTTTGAACGATTCACCTTCAGGGAAGATGAACTCAACTGGCTTGAATGTAATCGGATGTTCGGGATCATCAGGATTTTCCGCGACCAGACAAGTGAACTCACGTCCCTCGACGAACTCTTCCACGAGTGCGCGTCCAAACTCTTTGATCTCCGCTTCCAACTGGACTTTGAGTTGTTCCGCGTTTTCGACGCGTGATGCGCGTGTGAGGCCGACACTGGCATATCCATGTGGCGGCTTGACCAACATCGGGAAATGCAAACGACGCATGACTTTATCGGCATCATTGATGCTATCTGCAAAGATGGAAGCCGGTGCAGGGACTCCGGCTTTGCGCGCAGCAGATTTCATTTCTTGTCGAGTCGGATCGAAGAAGCTTGCACTCGCGCCAGTGAAAGCCGCGCCAACCTTCTCCAGAATCTTGACCAATCCGATTCCGGATAACGGATCATCGGGCGTGCCATCGCACAGATTTACAAAGACATCAATTCCCTCATCCATTAAAGTGCGTATCTGTTGTTCTACATTTTTCGGATGGACCAGATGTTGTTTCCATTTGTATCCGCGCATGTGCGGTGATGGATCATACGGAGGATCGTTCTCATCTGGGATGCTTGCTAAGACGCAAAGGTACATTTTTTATTTCTCTTCGAAATGAGTTCCGATCAATGATGCAAATAGTGTTCATCTTTGAATCGGTTGCACATATAAAGTTATCTCATCATAGAATATAGCGTTATGTTTTTATATCATGATGTATCAAACAATAAATTTACTGTGCAATATTCTAGATTTTATATCGTGATGTTGAATTATGTAAAGGTTTATAAGCATAAAAAATGTGCAAAGAAAAAAACTTTAAGGTTGTTTGAATCGGCATATTTGATGCAAGATTCGATGTGTTTATAAACTTTTGCGATTTGATTCTATTGTTGATTGACGATGGCCCGCGTTGTATCAATCAATTTTGTTCGCACTGAGGTGATATCGATTCCTGCGCGTTGCATTGCGAGCATCACGCCACCAACAACTGGTGGAACATTCAAACGAATGAATTGAGATTTGGGTGCAACCGCGCGAATCGTTTCCATCAATGGCTCTGTGAATAATGTGCCGCCCTCAAAGAGACTTCCAACTTCGATGATCTCTACATCCTCATCTTGTAAGTTGAGTTGTCGAATTACCGCGCAGGCCGATTCGCCCAACTCACGCGCAGACCATGCGATTACTTCGCGCGCAACAGGATCGCCCGAATATCCGGCTTGAAAAACAGTCAATGCCCAGGATGCATTAGGTTGATAACGATCCAGGTCGATGCCTTCGATTAAATCATCCAAATCTTTTGCATGAGTCAAAACGAGGAACATTTTGGTCAATAACGTATGCGGACCGCGTTGAGTCCATTCATACGAAATCTCTTGAATGGCTTTTGCGACCAATTCACCTGCACCGCCGTATTCGCCAAAGCGAATCCCTTCGCCGGTGATGCGGCCTTCGCGTCCGTTTTTGTCGCGGCCGCGACAGTTGTTGCTGGTTCCCGCGATCACGGATACGCCCCAGCCGCGCGTCGAACCTGCCAATAAACCGATCACGGCATCGTTGGCAAGTTCGATGGGACAAGTCAATCCAATTGATTTGGCGGAATCAAAATGCGCTTGATGTTGAGAAGGCCAATCGTAACCGCCCAGTCCGAATCCGGCGGCGGAGATGTTGTCGAGGCGGAGACCAGCCATCGTCAAGGCTTGATGCGTTACTTCTTTAAAGACTCGCTGCTGGCCGTCGAATCCAACCGTTTGATAATTGCCCGCGCCGTCTGCGCCGAATCCAAGTGCCTGCCCGGTTTCATCCGCGATCAAGGCGTGAGTTTTGGTTCCGCCCGCGTCCACACCGAGGAAGTATTTCGCCACTCGCCACCTGTCACTTGAATTGTGGAAGCCATTGCTTGTTGGTCTCGAGTAAATCGTCCAGCACTTCCTGCACTTTATCGGCTTTGGGGCCAAGCGGGTGAGTCAACATAGCTTGATATGCGGCGTTTTTATCGCCGTGCACTGCGGCTTCGACGGTGAGTAGTTCGTACATTTTGATTTGGGAAATCAATCCGAAGCACGCGGCAGGCAAAGGCTGCGCGGGAAGCGGATGAATCCCTTTCTTATCCACTTTCGCGGGTAATTCCAAAACCCAATCCGCAGGCCATTCTTTGACCGCGCCGTTGTTGCGCACGTTGACCACGTGAATTTGCCCGAGGTTGTTATGATGCGAGGCGATCACTTGCGTGGCAAGCGTGGAATAATACGCGCCGCCGCGTTTCATTAAATCGGCGGGAGGTTCAGTGAGCGCGGGATCGGCGTATTCGCGCAACAAATCTTTTTCGATCCCCATTACTTCCTCGGCGCGTGAGGGCGGCCACTTTTCCTGCGCTTTGAGTTTCTTATCAGTGTAATAAAAATATTGCAGATAGTAATTGGGAATCATGCCCAGCGACTCGATGGTGCGCACATCCCATTCAGGTTCTTCTTCCTGTTTGAGTGATTCAACGAAAGCTGGAAAAATTTGCGGCCATAGTTCTTCACCATCCACGGTGAAACCGCGATGCCATGTGAGATGATTCAAGCCAAGCGTGTTGAGTACCGCGTGATCCGAATCAATACGCGAGCCGGTGGCTTCTTCCAGATCATCGAGCATGTGCATTTTAGTCGTGATGCCGACGTTACAAACACCCACCGCGTTGACATCCGGCGCGTAACGCGTCAGCGCTTCAGTGACGAGGCCTGCGGGATTGGTGAAGTTTGCAAGCAGCGCGCCTTTGGCGACTTCGCGAATATCTTTGGCGACGTTCAGAATCACAGGGATCGTTCGCAACGCCTTGGCCATGCCGCCGATGCCGGTCGTTTCCTGACCAATCAACCCGTGGCGCAAACCGAGATATTCGTCACCGCGACGCGCGGGCATCATACCGACCCGCAACTGCGTGACCACGTACGAGGCGCCCGCGATGCTTTCGCGTTGATTTGTGCTCAAAACGACCTTGAATGGTTCACCTTTGGCTTTGACCATGCGTTGTGCGAATCCGCCGACGATGTTCAAGCGTTCCTGATCGATATCCATCAGCCAAAGTTCTTTGATCGGTAGTTGATCCACTCTGGCGAGAAACCCGTTGACGAGCTCGGGTGTGTAAGTCGATCCGCCGCCAATGACTGCGATTTTCATAAAGTCCTCCGTAATTAATGAATTTCGATTACTTTTCTAGTTTTGCTCGACTCAGATGCTGCGTCCATGATTGTTTCATATCGTCGCGGGATATTGAAGTCTTTAGCAAAAGTTGCCGTAGTGATGTATCCTGTGCCAGCAAAAGCGATTTTCATTTGATAAAGTTCCTCAACAGGATAAATATTATTTCCAAAACTGCGGCAGATATTCTTTGTAAGTCGTCAAATAATCATCCAAGATGGATTTAGCCATGGCGATGTCTGTGATCATCGGATCGAGCAAGAGGCATTGCAAGGCTTTTTCGCGCGAACCTTCCACTACAGCATCGATACCAAGCTGGCCAACGGCCAACTCACGGCGACAAAGCTCTGCAATCCCTTCGGGCAGTGCGCCAACATGCACAGGATGCACGCCCGCGCCATCTACGTGAACTGGAGTCTCCACGGTTGCGTCCAAGGGCAAATTGGAAATCTGTCCCACATTTGGGAGATTGGCCGCGATATGATAGTGATCACCGCTGCCCGCGATGTTCTCGATCATCTCCAACGCGCCTTCTGAATCGGCATCCAACAAACTCTCGAGGCCGATTTCTTTCCTTGCCATTTTATCCAAATGATTTAACCCGACATCGCGTAGTTCGGCTCTCTCGTCCCATTCATAAAGACGAAGGTTGTATTTTTCCCATGGCTTCGTGATCGGGTCAGAGGCCCACGGCAGATATTCGCACAAATGCGTATCGCCGGGCACGGGAAATAAGCCGAAAGCGCTGAACACATCTCTCGTCAGCGGTTCAAATTTCGGGTCGAACGACTCGAAGCGTTCGCGGAAGATCGGATACAAATCCTCGCCGGTGCGCTTGTCATAAATGGAAAGAATCCATGTGAAGTGATTCGTACCCGCTGCGCGAATATCCACGAGTGGCATCGTTTGGTGGATCACTTGTTTACGCAGTGGGCCCCCGGCTATATCGGCATGCATGCCCGTGATGCCATCGGGCACTTTGATGCCGAGCTCGTGTTGAAGCACCATGCCAACGAAACAATAACCAATCAAAATTTGATGGCACAACCCAACCGCTTTGATCCTGGTATAACGATTGACGAGATCGCAAACGCGCATCATGGGGTTTGTAAAATTGACGAACCACGCGTCGGGGCAGGCTTGTTCCATATCACGCGCGATTTCGAGCACCGGATCTACATTGCGCGCCGCGTGCGCAAACCCGCCAGGGCCGCCATTCTCGCCATAAGGTTGGCGCAGACCATGCTTTTGTGTCAGCTCAAAATCTTTGCGCCATAACTCTTCGCGCGGTCCCACTTCAATAGCAGAGACAACAAACTGTGTGCCATATAACGCATCTTGATGATGCGCGTGTGCGCTGATTCTCATCTGCGCGTCCCACTCCGTGTTGAGCCTGTTTGCCAGACGATAAACGATATCCAGGCTGTTGGCGTTTCGATCCACCAGCCGCAGCGTGGAACCTTTGAGCCGCGAAGAGTGCATGAGAGCCGCGAGGGTGTTCTCGCCGAATGAAGCGCTGCCCGCGCCGATGACTGTGATCGTAGTAGGGAGGGGCATGTTTCTCCTTTGTTAGAGCATGGCAAGCGGATTAATTATTTCTTTGCTGACCATTGAATTATTCAACGGAATTTTTGGCAATGACCTCACTATACCATTGACCACTGTCTTTGATGGTACGTTTCTGTGTCTCGTAGTCGACATGTACCAAGCCAAAGCGTTTGGAAAATCCATAGGCCCATTCAAAGTTGTCGAACAGTGACCAGACAAAATAGCCGCGCACATCCACGCCATCTTGCATGGCGAGACGCGTTTGAATAAAGTGCTGGCGCAAATACTCCAGCCTGCGCGCATCGTGAACTTTACCGTCTTTCGTTACTTCATCTTTAAAGGCCGCACCGTTTTCAGTGATGTAAACAGGCGGCAGATGATAGTCGCGGTTGAGTCGATTCAGAATATTTCGCAATGCGGGCGGGTTGACCTCCCAATTCATTTCAGTGTATTCCGAGCCGGGAACCGGTTTTACCTCGCCTTTTGCGTTGAATACATGCCGTGAATATTCGTTGAGTCCGAAGAAGTCCAGCCGTTGTGAAGCAAGTGCCATATCGCCTGCTTGTATTTTCGGCATGTCTTTGCCAAGCGTTTCCATTACCATGGGCGGATAATGTGCTTTGAAAATCGCATCGAGGAAAAAGGTCTTGTCTTTTTGCCAGGAATATTCTGCAGCTTGAAGGTCTTCCGGTGAATCGCTGGCCGGTTCGGAATTCCATTCATCGAGCACAATGCCGACTTGCAAGTTGGAATCCAAAGCACGGATGGTTTGGACTGCAAGCCCATGCGCGACGATGATGTTATGTCTCACTTGCGTAGCGATCTTTGAGTCTTTTATCCCGGGCGCGTGGACGCCGTCTTGGTTGCCGGCCATCGCGACTACATTCGGTTCGTTGAACGTTGTCCAATATTTGACGCGGTCGCCGAGTCGTTTGACCATCAGCGCGGTGTAATCTGCAAATGCGTAACAAGTATTGCGATTGGTCCAGCCGCCTTCATCCTGTAATGCTTGCGGCAAATCCCAATGATAAAGCGTAAGATACGGTTGGATGTTTGCCGCACATAACGCGTCCACTAATCGGTCGTAGAAATCGAGGCCGCGTAAGTTTACCAGGCCGCGTCCGCTTGGGAGGACGCGCGGCCATGAGGTCGAGAAACGATACGCTTGGAGTCCCAATTGCTGCATGATTTTGACATCGTCCTGATAACGATGATAGTGATCGCAAGCCGCGTCGCCGGTGTCGCCGTTCTCGACTTTGCCCGGCGTGTGACTGAAGCGATCCCAAATTGATTCTCCTTTTCCATCTTTATTCCAGGCACCTTCGACTTGATAAGACGCGGTGGCCGCGCCCCATATAAAGTCGGAGGGAAATGAATAAGTGCTCATATTGATTTGACGTTCTCCTTATGAATGATTTTTGTGAAACATCCTGCCCTTTGACAGAATAGGGCGCAGTGTTGGGAAGGACACTGCGCCCCACAATTAATGGAAGGATATTCGATTCAACTTTATCAGTTTATCCGGCAGGCGCCGAACTTGTGTTGCGGCTCAAGATCTTGCGTAACAAATCGAACCAGAAGGGCGCTCCCTGCGCGGCTGCCACGCCGCTGACCAAAATACCGATCAGCTTCGTGCCCCAACCGGAAAAGTCCTTGGGCAAATTGGCTGGAGTCCAACCCAACGGGATCGAGAATTGCTGGAGTTGGGTCACGGCACTTGTGACATTTCCTGAGGGTGAGGTCTGTCCAGTGGATTGTTGTCCGGATGTTTGCACTTGCGCCTGCGCTTCTTGGACAATAGCTGCTCGAATCGCGGGGTCCGTATATAACTTGTCGATGATCGCAATGGAATCTGCATTGAGGATGACTGAAATCGCGATGCCAGCGATGATCGCTACCACTTGCACGCGGCGGCGATAAGAACCGCCCAGACGATCCATCGCATCGTTGAACCAGCCTTCGGCGCGTTGGCGGGCGTTGGTGAGAGCCTCGCCGTCGTTTTCAATGCCAAGCATAAGGGTATCAAGTGAACCCGCGATTTTCTCGAAGCCTTTCTTGACTTTCAAATTTTCCACGCCCTGTTTCAAATTCTCAAATGCAGACTTTATCTCACTTGCATTTTGGCCAGCTTGAATCACGACTTCAAAGAGTACCAGCGCGAACTTATCGGCGGGGATGCCGCTGGGTTTGCGCGCGCCTTTGCTGGTATGTAAGCCTTGAATTAAAGGGTGCTGATAGAACTGTTCACTCAAGTCTGGATTGCTCAGCATGTGGCCGATGGCGTCCTCCAGCATTTGAGCGCGCCAGCTTAACAAAGACGCCAGCCATTCCTGTATTTGGGAGGTTATCATGGCCAGCGTGATCCAGACGAACATAATACCAATCGCAACTTGGATGATGGTGGTGAAGTCCATTCAGTCCTCCTTTGAGGTCATATATTGCGAGTATACCCCTTTCATTTCAGGAGCAAAAGGCTAAGTGATTATTTTCCTCGTTAAACGAAAAGACGCGGAGAAAACCTCCGCGTCTTCGACGTTCAGAATTTATTGGCCGATGTTGACGACCGCGCTCATGCCCCACAGTAGACCTGCGGGTTGAGTATCCAATTCGATGATAACTTTGTAAACCACATCACCGCCGACTGTATCGGATTTGGGTGAAATCGAGGCGACCTTACCGGTGAAATCCTGATTCATCGATTCGATGTGTACCGTCGCGGCCTGTCCGATGGAAAGTTTCGGAACGTCGCGCTCGCTCAAATCTGTGGTTTCGATGCGAAGATGATTCAATGTGCCGATCACAACAGCGACCTGCGTGGCTTGAATCATTTCGCCGGGCACCACGTTGACTTGCACTATGGTTCCGTCATACGGTGCGACGAGTGTATTCTGTACCAGCTCAGCTTGCGCGATATCCAGCGCGGCTTGCGCTTGAGTCACTTTGTCATCCGCGATCTGGCGCAGTTCGGGCGGACCGCTCAACGAAATAAATTTACTTCCATTCCAGGTCTTGTGTGTATATCTTTGCAATTGCGCATCGGCTTGCGCGGACGTGAGAGCCGCCTGCGCCTCGACCACTGCGTAACTTAAATTGGGTGTGTTCAACACGATCAGAGTCTGCCCGGCTTTTACTTGATCGCCTTCTTTGACATCCACTTCTTTGACCGGCCCGGAGATGAGGAAGCTCATCTGGGACGTTTGCTCGGGCGCGACCACCGCAGAAGCGGTCACGATTCCCGCGGACTGTTTGGCTGGCGCGGCGACAGCAGGGATGGTGAACGCTGTGAGCGCGACCGCCAGCGCCGCCAGCATTGACCGATAAAATAGTTTCATCGTTGATTCTCCTGAACCTGCCGCGTTACTTTCCGGTCGGGATTTCCACATCCGCACTCATGCCCCAGTACAGACCCTGCGGTTGCGTATCCAGTTCGATGGTCACTTTGTAGACAACATCGCCGCCAACAGTTGATGAAATTTGTGCGATGTCCGTTACCTTGCCGGTGAATTGTTGATTCAACGCTTCGATGAAGACATTGGCCGTCTGTCCAACTTGAACGCCGGGGATATCGCGTTCGCTTAAATCTGTGGTTTCGATGTGGAAGTGAGTTAAGTCGCCAACCGTCACCACAATTTGTCCGGGTGTGACTGTTTCAGCGGGGGAGATGTCCACGGAGGCAACTGTCCCATCGAAGGGAGCCGTCAGCGTGGCCTCGGCCAGGGTTGCGTTCGCAGAATCGAGGGCGGCCTGCGCGCTGTTGATATCTGCTTTGGCTGAGTCGAGATGTTCCTGATCCGTTCCGATGCGGATCAAATATTTTAGTTGAGTTTGCGTCGCGTCCAAATTGGCTTGCGCCTGTTGCACTTGTGCTTGGAGAATGGTTGTGTCCAATGTGACCAGAGTTTGACCTGCGGTCACTTTATCTCCGGCTTTGACTTCGACGGTTTTGACAACGCCAGTTAAAGGAAAGCTTAGTTGCGCCTTTTGGGTTGGGACAACTTCTGCTGAAGCAGTTGCGCTGCCGGGCGCGGCGGCTGGTTTGTCGCTTGAGCTTGAATTGGAATTCAACACCACAGTGGGAATGGGAGTTGGTGTTCCGCTCGAGCCGCAAGCCGTAAGTGCGAATGCGAGGAGAATAATAAAAAACAGAGTTGTCTTCTTCATGTTGATCCCTTTATGCTTTTACAGAATTCCCGTTGTTTTCAACGATTAAACCATCACGCAGTGTGACGACGCGTTTGGCATATTTAATCACACGCGGGTCGTGTGTGGCAAATATAAATGTAACACCAGTTTCCTTATTTAACTTCTGCATGATCTCCATCACTTGCTGGCCATTGGTCGTGTCGAGATTGGCAGTTGGCTCATCAGCGAGGATCATGCTGGGTTTGATGGATAAGGCGCGAGCAACCGCGACGCGTTGTTGCTGTCCGCCGCTTAATTGATCAGGACGATTGTTGGCTCGTTCTTCAAGGTCAACTGCTTTGAGCAATTCCATGACGCGGTCGTGACGCTCTTTGGCGGAATGTCCATTCAATAGAAGCGGCATTTCCACATTTTCGTACGCCGTGAGCGTTGGGATCAACGCAAAGAACTGGAAAATGAATCCAATCGTCCCGCGGCGCATATCGGCGCGTTGGTTGCGGTTAAGTGAGGTGACATCCTTGCCATTGATGATGACATGTCCTGAAGTTGGTTGATCGAGACAACCAATCATTTGCAAAAGGGTGGTCTTGCCGGAACCGGAAGGACCGACCAACGCAGTGAATTCTCCGTTCTCAATCGAAAGGCTAACGCCTCGCAGCGCTTGTGTCTCGACTTTTCCTACTTGATATGCACGAGTGACATTTTCAACTTTTACTACTTCCATTTTTAACTCCTCGCGAATTTGTACCGCGTTTATTTTTCAGCGCGCAAGGCAGCCACTGGCTCCAAGCGGGAGGCCGTGATGGCCGGATACAATCCTGACAGCAACGTAACAATGAAAGTTGCGATGGACAGGTTGATAAAGTCATTCAGGATCGGTTTGGCGCGGATGGTATCGGACACCAGAATGCCGGAAAGGCCCATGTTGCCGATATAAAATCCATGAATGTTGAATAGATATACGGCGAGCAGGCCCAAGATCACTCCGAAGATCACACCGCCCACTGCCAATAGAGATGATTCGGTGAGGAACAATCCCAGAATGCGGCTGCCGCGCATCCCAACGGCAGAAAGGATGCCGATCTCGCGCGTCCGTTCATAGACCGACATGATCAGCGTGTTGATAATGACCGAGGCGGTAATCGCCAGGATAATCATGTAAAACAACCCGATGTAACTCTGCGCTAATGACTCCCATTGCAAAACCAATGGATTCAAATCTCTCCAAGTGAGAACCTTTAGGCCATTTGAACTTTTCAACGCAGCGACGACACTGTCAGTGGCAGAGGTGTCTTTGAGCAATACGAAAATCGTGCTGGCATGGTTTTGTGTCTGCGTGATTGCCTGCGCCTTGGCTAGAGGCAGGAGAACAGTAGCGTTGTCAAACCCGTAAGTGCCGGTCGAGTAAATGCCGCGCACGGTGAAAGTCTGTTCTTCTACATTGCCATTGGCAGTGTTAACCGATAGGCTGACATTGTCACCAACGTTCAGGTGAAGTCGTGCCGCGATTGGTTGTCCGATGAGCAGACCACTGCTATCGTCAGCGGTTAGAAAACTGCCCTTGAGAAGGCCAACACGATACGGATCATTCGCCGCCGAAGCCGGGTCGATGCCATAGATGCTGACTCCTGCTGATTCGTTGCCCGTGGCAAGGAATCCGCTGGCATACAGACGCGGGGTGGCTGCTGCTACTTGCGGGAGCGCGGCGATCTGGCTGGCAATCTGGTCAGGGTTTTCGACCAAATCCTCCCACTTTAAACTGTTCTTATTCTCATCGTAAGAGGCCGCGCGTACTTGGATATGTCCGCTTTGCAGGCGGATAGCCGATTCAATCGCGCCGCCCATTTCACCATTAATGACGGAAGCCATCAAGATCAACAACATTAAGCCAACGCCAACTGCCAGCGCTGAGAAAAATGTACGACGGCGGTTGCGACCCAAGTCGCGAAAAGCCATTTTGAAAAGTTGATTCATACGCGCCTCTATACAAAATGCAGGGCGGCGGCAGGTTCGCGCCGCGCAGCTTCGAGGGCCGGAATGACCGATGCCAACGCTGAAATGATGGCGACCATCGAGGCTCGCATCGGCAACTTCTCAATACCCCAGGTGGGATACACTTTGTCCTTCACGAGCGCCATGTAACTGGCCGCTTGTTGCAAGGAACCAAAGTCGAGGCCAACCTGCCTTAAGATTCCATTGATCGCCAGGCCCAAAACAATTCCCGCAGCCGCGCCAACCAAACCGATAATCGTCCCTTCGAGGATGAACAACAGCGCAATCTGATTCGCCTTAAGACCCATTGCACCGAGCACGCCAATTTCGCGCGTCCGCTCGTAGACAGCCATCAGCAGCAAGTTGAGGATGCCGACTCCCGCAATGCCAATCACGATGACGCTGAAGATATCCATCACGCCGTTTTTGCTATTGATGGCATTTGCCAGATCGGGATAATTGGCTTCGAACGATTCGACCTCGTAGCCGGGCAAGCTGGATTTGAGGCTGTTGATTACTGCCGTCTCCTGACCAATCTGCTTGAGAAAAATCGCGATCTCGGTAGATTGTCCCTGCAGGTCGTACAACGTCTGCGCTTCGCCGAGAGAAATGTAAACAGTCTGTTTCTCGATGTCGGGCATGCCCAGATCGAAAATGCCGATAACGGTCATCGTACGCTGGCGCATCTGCTGATGCTGCGAGCCTCCGACTAAAGTGATTCGGTCGCCTACTTGCACGTTCATTGCGTCGGCGAGGCCTTTACCGATCAGGATATTGTCCGTATCGTCGCTGGTCAGGTTGCGTCCGGTTTTGACATACTGGCCGATGATATTTACCGACCGTTCTTTTTCAGGTTCTACACCGGTAATGCCAACTGCAAACGCGCCTTCGCGGTTGGTGACCAGTCCACCTGTGTTGATGCGTTGCGTAGCGGCCAGCACTTCAGGATTCGCCTCCGCGGCTTTGATCACCGTTTGCGGATCGGCCAGTGGGAGAAGCGGCTTGGAACTGGCTTGAGAACGATAACCATCCGCGTGAACTTGGATGTTACCGCCCAAAACCTTTACCGCGTTTCCGTAGATGGTATCGGTGAAGCCCGCCATCAGACCGTCGTACCACATCATCAATGCCAGAGTTGTAGCCATGGCTAGAACAATGATGATGGTGCGGCGTTTATGCCGCCAGATGTTGCGCCAGGCAAGGCGCAGGTAAAGTAGCATTCTTACTCCTTTTAAAATTAACTAATCGATCCAAACTCTAATCGAGTCGTCATCCATCAAGCTCAATGAGCCAGTGGAGGCGCCCAAGACGCGCT
>DATKNJ010000120.1:0-5280 GCA_035541395.1 Anaerolineales bacterium | reverse complement strand
GCATCCGGTTTTTCATGGCGATACGATCTACGCCGAAAGCGAGATCATCGAGAAGCGCGAGTCGAAGTCGAGGCCGAACGCGGGCATCGTGCGAATCAAATGCACAGGCCGCAAGCAGGACGGTACAATTGTGGTCGAGTTCGAGCGAACTGTGATGTTCTTAAAGAAAGAATGAAAGAGGAAAGAAGTCGTCTCTTTTCTTTCCCAAAATAATTATCAGTACTATTGGCGGAGAACGAAATGCACGCGCGTAGAGCCCTGTTATACATGCCCGGCGATGACCGCCGCAAGATCGAAAAAGCCACCACGCTTGGCGTGGATTCCGTTTGCACAGACCTCGAGGACGGAACCGCTCTCAATAAAAAAGCGGAAGCGCGCGCGGTGATTGCCAAAGCCATTCGCGAATTGGACTTCGGCGCGTCGGAACGCTGCATCCGCATCAACAGCATCGGCTCCGGCTTCGAGACCGAGGATTTGTCCGCCGCGTTGGAGGCACGGCCCGATACGATCGTCGTACCGAAAGTCGAATCACCGGAGCATGTGAATTGGGTCAGTTCACGGATCGAATCGTACGAGTTGGCCCATGGAATGCCGCTCGGCGGAATCCGTTTATTGATCGGCGTGGAAACTGCCAAAGGAATCATGAACCTGAAAGAGATCGCCAGCGCCGACCAACGCCTCGAAGCGATCATCTTCGGCGGCGAGGACTTCGCGGCTTCAATCGGTGCGGTGCGCACGCGCGAGGCCATCGAGTTGTTGTATGCGCGCGAAGCAGTGGTCACTGTTTGCGCGGCCAACGACCTGCAAGCCATCGACATTGTGATGATCGACTTCAAAGATACCGAGTCCCTGCGCGCAGAAGCCGAGTTCGGCGCGCGGCTGGGCTTCAGCGGGAAACAGATCATTCATCCGAATCAAGTCGCAGCGGTGCAGGATGCGTTCACTCCATCCGATGAAGCCATTGCACATGCAAAGCGAATCGTCGAAACATTTGAAGCCAGTCAGAAAGAGGGCAAAGGCGCGTACGCGTTGGATGGTAAGATGATCGACATGCCTCTGCTCAAGAACGCACAACGCGTGCTGGAACGAGCCAAAGCCGCGGGAAAATCTTAGCTCTCAAAAAATTATCTTAACGTTAGGGAACTTCCTTGGCCTCTATTCTCTTTGGACTCTTATCTGCCCTTTCATGGGGCGCGGGTGATTTCTCCGGTGGAATGGCGTCGCGCAAGACCGGCGCATATCTCGCTGTTCTATATGGAGAGATCATCGGGCTGGCATTTTTATTGATCTTCGTTCCGTTTATCTCGGAGCCGCCTCTCGATCTCACCTCTTTGATCTACGCGCTGATTGCGGGCGCCATGGGAACTGCCGGCCTTGTGCTCTTGTATCACGCCATGGACGAGGGCAAGATGAGCATCGCCGCGCCGGTCTCAGCGTTATTGGCTGCCGCACTGCCTGTCGCGGTCGGAGCGTTTACCGAAGGGACGCCGGGACTCCTAACGTGGGGTGGATTCATTCTGGCATTCAGCGCAGTCTGGCTGATCTCGCGCAGCGAGGATGGCATGAAAGACATCCTCACGCATCTTTCGGATTTACGCCTGCCCCTGCTGGCCGGAGTCGGCTTCGGTGCTTACTTTACTCTCATGCATCTCGCTTCCCAAAGGAATGTTTACTGGCCAATCGTGGCCGGACGTTTCTCCGGATCTACAGTGTTTTTGATTTATATGTTTTTCCGCCGCACAACCTGGAAACCGACTCGCACCTCCTGGCCATTCCTGCTCCTCAACGCGATCCTGGACGTGGGAGGAAATTTCTTCTACGTGCTGGCCGGTCAAACCGGACGAATGGATGTCTCCGCGGTATTGAGTTCTCTCTTCCCCAGAGCGACCGTCCTGCTAGCCTGGCTCATCTTGAAGGAGCGCCTCACGCGTTCCCAATGGATTGGAATCGCTGCCGCGTTGATTGCAATTGTATTTTTCACGATTTAGCGATTAATTCTCGCGCTTACAGACCGTCGGCACCTCGCTGGCACGCACCCTATATCAAGATAAGAGAACTCTTATTTGACAGCTAAATTCCCTCATGCTATCATGCCGCACATTGTATAGGGAGTAGCCATGGCGCTCACAGCGCCACCGGTTCGTCGTCAGGACAGAGCAATGCTCTCGGCGAACGTATGTGCAAAACACTATGGCGAGACTATCACGAGTCAATTCGTGGAGTCTCGTTTTTTATTCTCCACGAAAAATAAACAAGGAGAATAAAACATGGAAGAACCAATCTGGTTATGGACGGCCTTCAATTTTTTTGTGCTTTTGATGCTGGCGCTCGATCTCGGCGTGTTCCATCGCAAAGCCCACGCGGTCTCTGCCAAGGAGGCCCTCACCTGGACGGCGGTATGGATCGGGTTGGCGTTGACCTTCAACGCGGGCATCTATTTCTTTTGGAATCGAATCATTCCAAACAGTTCCTACTCCAACACGGAGGCCGCACTGGCCTTCTTCACAGGATATCTGATCGAGAAATCGTTGAGCGTCGATAACATCTTCGTCTTCATCCTGATCTTCTCGTTCTTCGCGGTGCCCGCCGCATATCAACATCGCGTGCTCTTCTGGGGCATTCTCGGCGCGCTGGTCATGCGCGGCACGCTCATTCTGGTTGGAGTCGCGCTTCTCGAGCAATTCCATTGGGTGATCTATCTCTTTGGCGCCTTCCTGATCTTCACCGGGATTCGGATGGCTTTTCATCGCGACGAAGAGATTCATCCCGAAAAGAATCCGGTTGTGCGCTTCTTTCGCAAGCTGGTACCTGTCACGGAAAACTTTGAAAGAGACAAATTCTTCATCCGCCGCGCCGCGACATGGATGGCCACACCGTTATTTTTGGTATTGCTAATCATCGAGAGCACGGATTTGGTCTTCGCCGTCGATTCGATCCCGGCCATCTTCGCGGTCACGCGCGACCCGTTCATCGTCTACACCTCAAATGTGTTCGCGATCCTGGGCTTGCGCGCGATGTATTTCCTGCTGGCAGATGTGATGGGCAAATTCGAATATCTGAAGCTTGGCCTGTCCGCTGTGCTGACTTTTGTCGGCGTAAAAATGGTTATTGCTGATCTCTACAAGATTCCTGTTGGACTATCGCTGGTTGTTGTAGCAGGAATTCTAGCCGCTTCAATCATTATCTCGCTGCGGAAAGCACGGAGGCAAGCGGTTAAACTCAATCCGACAAACTAATAGACAGACCGGTTATCAAAAACGGCGTCAAGCTGTTGTTCTATTTTTCTTACAATCTTCTAATTCAATTTTCCTTGACTCAAACTCATACAATGGATATAGTTAAGCACGCTTAACTAAAAAGTAGGCTTAACTGTGACCGATCAAGTTCAATTCTCAAAAATTCTGCGCCAATGGGTGGATAATTCCATGAGCCGCTCCTGGTGGAGCGGCTGGCGTCATTTTACACGTAACACCGGCCTATCCATGCCGCAGTTCAGCATTCTGATGCAGGTGTACTATCGAGGCCAGTGCGGAATCTCCGATATCGGTGAATATTCTCAGATCACGAATGCAGCGGCCAGTCAACTGGTGGATAAGTTAACGCAAGGCGGTCTGCTCGAGCGCACCGAAGATCCCAATGATCGCCGAGTCAAACAATTGACGTTGACCAAAAAGGCACGGGCTTTGATCGACACCGGCATGAACGAACGCTATCGCTGGGTGGATGAACTCTCCACACGTCTAAACGCGGATCAGCGCCGCAAGTTTGGCGAGGCTTTGACAACTATGAATGAAGTCATCCGTGACATGGATTTGGATTCGGCTCCCAAAAAACGTTAATCGCATCAGCCCACTTTCCACGTTCAGTTCACATTCAATTCACACCCGGGTTCTATACTACATTTCGGTCTTAACGAAAACTTTTTTAGAAAGGAATTTTTACTTTGCAAACTACCATGCCTAGAACGTACGGCCGCGCAAAAGAAAAGCGTACCGGCTCCAACTCGATGGGCCGAGCCGTGAAATATCTGATGAATTACAAACGCCAAGCCACCCTGCCGTATATTTTCCTGCTGATTGCCACTCTCGCACAATTGGCAATCCCAAGCCTGATCGCCAATATCATCAACGCGGTGACCAATGGATATGTGGCGAATCAGATATTGCAGGCCTTGAATCAAATCCCGGCTCAATATATAAACGCGGCCTTGCCGAAGATTCTTTCCGCATTGAATTATCCAGGAACCTGGACGCAGGTTCAACTTGTCAATCAATTGAACGCCAACCTCGCCAGCGCCCCACAGGCATTGATCTGGTCCTTCGTTGCCATAGCAATCTTCGCCGCACTGCGTGGCATCTTTGCCTTCCTGCAGGCTTTTTGGGCGGAGAAGAACTCACAATCGGTGGCCTACGACTTGCGCAACGACCTGTATAGCAAGATTCAAAATTTGTCCTTCTCGTATCACGATCAAAACCAGACCGGACAATTGATGATCCGCGCCACGGACGATGTCGAAAAAGTCCGCCTCTTTATCGGTCAGGGCTTGTTGCAATTGGTCGGCGCGATCATCCTGCTGACTGGCACAGTTATTATCCTGTTCTCAACCAATGTCCCGCTGGCCTGGACAGCGATGCCCATCCTGCCGATTGCGTTAGTCATGTTCATGATCTTCAGCACCGCAGCGCAGCCGATGTTCCGGAAAGTGCAGATCAAGCTCTCCACGCTGAACACGATCCTGCAAGAAAACCTGGCAGGCATAAAAGTGATTCAAGCATACACGCGCGAGAAGGAACAGCAGAAGAAGTTCCGCACCGCGGCGGATGACTTGATGGGACAGGCCATTTCGGTCGCCAAGTTGTTCACGTTCCTTTTCCCGGTCATCTTCCTAATCGCCAACCTCGGACAAGCCGCCATTCTTTATGTAGGGGGCAAACAAATCATCACAGGTTTGCTAACGCTCGGCGATTGGCAGGAATTCTCGTTGTATCTGGTTTACCTGTTCTTCCCGGTCGCGCAACTTGGATTCATTATCACGCAATTTGGTCAAGCTGCGGCTTCCGCAGACCGCATCGTCGAAATTCTGGATGCCAAGTCTGACATCGTGGACAAGCCCGATGCGATCGAACTGCCAGCCGTCAAAGGCGAGGTCAAGTTCGAGAACGTGACCTTCCGTTATTTTCACGGCGGCGAGCCGGTGTTGAGCGATGTCACCTTCGAAGCCAAACCCGGCGAACGGATCGCATTGCTCGGCGCGACCGGCTCCGGCAAAAGCACCATCAT
>DATKNJ010000119.1:0-2888 GCA_035541395.1 Anaerolineales bacterium | reverse complement strand
ATTCGTGACCGCACTTGGATTATAAGGAACGGGCCGTTCTCTGAGAGAACGGCCCGTTCCGTAAAGAAGGTTTACTTCTTCTCCTCTTCGCCTTCTTCTTCTTTCTTACCACGCTCCACAGAAAGTTCCGGCTCGGCCACGGCTTCGGCTGCAACTGCTTCGCCTGCGGCGGCGGGCGTCTCGACTTCCTCTTCCTTTGCGTAAGTGGCGACCACGATCATTTCATCGGGATCATCCAACACGCGCACGTTGTCTGAAACGACAATATCACGCACATGAATGGCATCACCAACTTGTTTGATCGGATCGAGGTCAACCAAAATGCGTTCCGGCAGATCGGTTGGAAGACATTCCACTTCGAGTTCGGTCAGGTGGTTAACCAGCACTGCGTTGAAATCCTTCACCGCCAGCGAAAGGCCGACGATTTCGATATTCACACTCGTGCGAATCTTTTCGGTCAGGTTCACTGCCAAAAAGTCCACGTGCAACAAAGTGTTCTTGATGTAATTGCGCTGCTTCTCGCGCACCAGCGCGGGATACTCCGTGCCGTCCACATCGATCGTCACCAAGCTGGACGAAGTGAGCTTGCTAAGCGCCAGCGACGCGCTATGTGCGTCCAAGGCAATGCTCACCGGGCTGACATGACGACCATAAATAATTCCGGGCAATTGACCGGAACGGCGCAGAGCCTTCACCTGCTTGCCGGTTACATCACGTTTGGTCGCTTTCAAAACAACTCTATCCATCTTATCTCCTCGAGCGCCTCTCACTCTTCAACATGTTCCGAGTTACCTTCGCTCTCTAGAAAAATTTGTAAAGCGACTTGCGTCGCTGCTACATCCTATGATTTTCGGCCAAAGATCAAACGGCCGATCAATACGATCACACCCGCCAACATGCCACCGATTACACCGGCGATCAACGCCCCACGCGTGTCCAACATCACTTGGATATCGCCTTCCACATGGCGGGCCAGCAACACAGCGGATTGTATTCGCTCTGCCCGAACCTCGCGGCCGACCACCATCCCCGAATAGGTGGTTCCCATTTCGGCGTTTCCAGCCACCACTGCGCCCGCGTAACCGTTCATCTGGACAGTCTCTGCGCGCAACGCGCCTGCGCCGCTGTTCTCCATGTTCACGGTCACTGCGTTTACCAATCCCAACGCGGATTCATGCGCAGTCACATTCTCAGTCTTGACTTCAAGCGCCGCAGCTTGATGAAGTTCCACATCGCTCGAAACGATAGTCTGGGCAGCGCTTTGGTGCATCCGCACCAGATCGGCTCGCACGGCTTCCGCGCTGGACTGAGTCATATTCATGACTTGCGGTTGATCGTTCTCAGATTCTGATTCTACCGTGGGAATGTCTGACACTATACAATCTCCGAGCGCTGACAGAAAACGCGCCTCCCTGCGTACAACAATGGAGGCGCAAAGACAGCGGGCTAGATTTTAGTCTGCGGGCAAGCTTTCGTCAAGATGATTTTCGCGATGTCATTCTGAACGCCAAAGGGAGCGAAGAATGACACGCGCCTAATTTTCACTGTCTTTGTTCTTACGATTTTCCCGCATGGCCTGCGCGACTTGATGCGAAGCCTCGTCCGGCCGCTTCTCGAGCTGGATGATCACGTTTTGGTAATCTTCTTCATTTCGGTTTTGGCTCAATTTAAACGCGGCTTCCAAGCGCGCAATCTCAACTCGAAATGCCATAATCCCATTCATTTGCTTTTCCACAAAATCCTGTGGAAGCGTCTCCAGCCGATACGTTGGATTCGCTTCGTTCCTTTGGATCAAATGACTCAAAACTGAAAAAACTTCATCGTGGTCCGTTACCAATTCCGGGTGGCCATATGCGTGCACACTTTGATAATTCCAAGTCGGCACATTGACATGGTTATACCAAGTCGCAGAAATATACGTGTGCGGTCCCTGAAAAATCAGCAAAACTTCTTCGTTTCGCTTGAATAACTTCCATAACGAATTCCCCTTGGCCATGTGCCCGGTGACGACCAAACAGTTCTCTTCTTCAATCACTCCCATCAGTAAGTGACTCGCCACCGGCTTTTTGCCATCGTACGCCACCAACGTCGCGAACTCATTTGCGCGCATAAATTCAACAATCTTGCGATAATCTTCTTCGCGATGATAATAGGAAATGTACACGCTTTATCACTCCTTTGGATGTGGAAGTATAGCACGGTATAATCGCGCCATTCTAATCATGAAACGTTACCTTCTTTTCACCGTCTTCGTCTCCGGCATGACCACACTGGCCGCGGAATTGGCTGCTTCGCGCCTGATCGGCAACGTGTTCGGGACGAGTAATCTCGTGTGGGCCAGTATCATCGGGCTGATCCTCATCTATTTAACAGCAGGTTATTTTCTCGGCGGGCGTTGGGCAGATAAAAATCCCACGCCCGCCGCATTGTATCGCGTGCTGGCGTGGGGCGCGTTCACGCTGGGACTCGTGCCTTATATAGCGGAACCAGTTCTCAAGTCCGCGGCGACCGCTTTTGAGGGATTGCAAGTCAGTATTTTGGCAAGATCATTCGTCGCGGTGTTGATTCTGTTCAGTGTGCCAGTCACTTTGCTCGGAACCATTTCTCCATTCGCAATTCGCTTGAGCGTGGATGATCCAAAAAGCGCGGGCGTTACGTCTGGAACGATTTACGCCATTTCAACGCTCGGCTCATTCATTGGTACGTTTATTCCGGTGCTGGTCACTATTCCCACCATCGGCACGCGGCTGACGTTTTTATTGTTCAGTTTACTTTTGTTGATCGTAGCTTTGATCGGGCTTGGACTTTATGCCAGCCGGCGTGCGATGTTAATTCATCTCTGGATGCCAGCGGTGCTCGCCATTGTAGCAATCATATTTGCGAGTCAA
>DATKNJ010000118.1:0-7733 GCA_035541395.1 Anaerolineales bacterium | reverse complement strand
CTGTTTTGATGGCGGCCGTTTCGCTCTTATCGTTCAATTGAGTCGATGTGCCGTGTGCGTTGATATAACCGATCTCCTCAGGTTTCAACCCCGCGTCGTGCAAAGCCAATTGCATGGAAATCGCCGCACCCGCGCCGTTCTCTGCCGGGGCCGAGATATGATGCGCGTCATCCGTTGTGCCGTATCCCGAAAATTCCGAAAGGATTTGTGCGCCGCGCGCAGTGGCATATTCTAATGACTCGAGAATCACAACGCCCGCGCCTTCGGCCATCAAAAAACCGTCTCGGTTTTTATCGAACGGACGAGAAGCTTTCTCCGGCGCTTCGTTGTAAGTGGAGAGCGCACCCATCACATTCAAACCTGCCATCGTCAACGAGGTAATGGCCGACTCTGCTCCGCCCGCGATCATCACATCTGCCGCGCCGCGCCGAATCATTTCTGTCGCTTCGCCGAGCGCATTCGTTCCGGTCGCGCAAGCCGTGGCCAAGGCCATATTCGGACCGCGCGCGCCGATACGAATTGCAATCGTTCCAGCCGCGCTATCTGCGATCATCATCGGCACGAGAAATGGACTGACGCGTTCCGGGCCGCGTTCGCGCAGCATTTCAACCTGTTCCAAAATAGTGGTCACGCCACCGATGCCGGAACCGATCAGAATCCCGACGCGGTCGCGGTTTGATTCATCAATGGTCAAACCGGCTTGTTGTATCGCTTCCAAAGTAGCTGCCATCGCAAATTGGGCATAGCGATCCATCTTGCGCGCCTCGCGCATGCCGAACATCGCCGCGCCGTCAAAGCCTTTGACCTCCGCTGCAAATTTTGTTTTATGTTGACTGGTATCGAAGTGTGTAATGGGAGCCGCGCCTGATTTCCCCGCCAGCAACGCGGCCCATGTTTCTGCTACATTATTTCCAATCGGGCTGATACATCCCAACCCAGTAATCACAACACGTTTACGCATTAAAGCTCCTTATAAAAGCTTGTAGGACAAGAAAAAACATCTTGTCCTACAAGTTCTCGGCAGTTATAACACAGCGTTTCGAGAAGCGATACGCCATCTTGTTAACTAGGGTGAACCAGCTTCCAGATTTGCTGGATGTGCATGCGGTCATGCGAAGTCATAAATCCCACCATTTCCTGCAAGGTAGTTGGACCGAAAATGGAATGCCGTGCTTTACGCGCCCAATCCGAATCACTCAATTCCTTCAAAGTCTTGAGCGTTTCGAGACGCGAGGTCAAAAAATCATTGAACCCCGCACGTCCATCCTGTTTGATATATTGGCGCTCCTCTGCCCAACCGTCTGTATCACGCGAAGGAATGAATGGTTCGTTCTCGGTTGTCAGTCGTTGAAGACGCGCTTGATTCACTTCGCGTTCGGTGTCGCGTAAATGGCAAAGGACTTCGGTCAAAGCCCATTCTTCGGAAGCTGGCCGCGCGGTCCACGAAGAAGCGGGCAGTTCATCAATCAACGATGAAATGACAGCAGGCGTGGCCGTCATCAATGCCAGGATCGATTCGCGACTCTTCAATTGGGCTTCGAGCGATTTGAGATCGGTCGACTCCAACCAGCCGCGTAAATCGGATAACGTACCGCGTCCATTCGCCTCGGGGTCGGACGCCTTGGGCTGGTCGCCATTAATCCAAAAGGTCGGCAGCCCGAGCGCGCGCGCCGGCGCGAGATCGCGTTCGGCGTCGTTGCCAACCATGAGGAGCGGGCCATCCGGCCAACCAAGCCGACCGAGAAATTCCGCGTAATACGCGACGTATGATTTGGTGAAGTGAAACGTTTCGTACGAGGAAACCAGCGCAAACGGATATTTCTCCGGCGGCAATCCCGCGAAGCGTAGGCGATGAAGCGTGGCCTTCAACGGAAAGAGCGGATCGGTGGCAATTGCCACGCGATGCCCCTGTGCGAAAGCCCATTCGATCAATTGAACTGCTTCCGGCCGCGGACGGGTTACACCTGCAAGCCTGGGAAATACGTTGTCATAAAATTCTTCGATGGCGTTTTGCAGAGTGGGGCGATCTACACCCATCTTTGGGAAAAACTCGGCATCAAAAACCTCACGCAATGTGCGTGAGGGATCCTCGTTGGCCATCATCTGGCGTGTGCCTGCAACAAGCGCAGGCAACATCGCATCTGGCGGGACCGTAGGCGCAAGATAACGCGAGAGCGCCTGGAAATAAGCAGGGATGAAGGTCTCCATGTTGGAATCCAACAGGGTGTCATCCAGATCGAACAGCAATGTGAGCATGATTATTCTTTTACTTTGAATTCAAAGGGAAGTCCGTGGCACTCTCCGCAACCAATCTGCGGTTCAGAAACATTGCGATGGGTTTTGTCACAATACGCGCTGACCTGTACGCGGCGTTGAAAAGCCGCCGAGATGGGGCGTGAAACGGTCGCACGTAGTTGGAGAAACTCACAAGCATTCGCCATTTCGATGGCGGGTGCAGGACAAGTCTTACACAAATCCGGAGACCAACGCTGACCGGAGGCTTTCAGCAAACGGCATTCTTCTACGTTACGGCCGCGGTAGTAATCTCCAAAAAAATATTTACACTCTTTTCCAGCAGGTGTACGCATTAGACTCTGGTTACATATTCTCCGGTGCGGGTGTCCACGCGAATCACATCCCCCACTTTGACGAACTGCGGGCATTGGACTTCGAGGCCAGTGGAAGTTTTGACTTTCTTTGTCACGCCGGTGGCCGTATCGCCGCGGATCGCCATTTCGGCTTCGATCACTTCCAGATCAACGGAAGTCGGCAATTCGATATCCAACGGCTCATTCTTATAGAACGTGAGTTTGACTTCCATGCCTTCCTTCAAATACAAGGCATCGTCGCCGAGCATTTCGCGCTTGATGGCGGGCTGGTCAAAGGTTTCGTTATCCATGAAGTGATAAAAATCGCCGTCCGTATAAAGGTAAGAGACATTATGAAAATCGAGGCGCACATCCTGCACAGACTGGCCGGAAGAGAAAGTGCGCTCGATATTGGCGCCGGTCTGTAAGTTGCGGGCTTTGATGCGAATATTGGCGTTGCCGCGGCCAGATTTGTTATGGCTATATTCGATCACTTTATAGAGCGTACCGTCCAATTCAAAGGTTACGCCTTTGCGAAGTTCATTGACATCAATCATACTTTCCTCATCTTGTGAAATTTGAAGCGGGCGGATTATAGTCCAAGGTGATAGACCGCGACAAGGTTAATGTCCCGCGTCTTCCTCTTTCAATAACTTTACAGCATGCTCCAAAACCGGCAAAACAACTTCAAGGTTTTCAACCGCGCCTTTTGGGCTGCCCGGTAAATTGATAATCAGAGTCCGTTTACGGATACCGGCTGTGAGGCGCGAGAGCATGGCGTTTGGCGTGATCTTCAAGCTGGCAGTGCGCATCGCTTCGGGCAGGCCGGGCGTCAGGCGCTCGACCACATCCAGAGTTGCCTCGGGAGTGACATCACGCGGGGCGAAGCCCGTTCCGCCGGTGACGAGGATGACATCCACCTCACCACTGTCACACCAAGCGGACATGGTCGCGGCCAACGCGGAACGGTCATCGGGGAGGATTGTTTGTTTGACCACCGCCCAGCCTTGGGCCTTAACATGGTCCGCCAGTGCGGGCCCGGAAGCATCTTCGCGTTCGCCGCGTGCGGAGCGATCGGAAGCGGTCAAAATCCCGAACCGAATATCCATTAAACCAAATCCTTGCCGTATGGCCGAACTCGATCCATTAAAGACCAGCCGCGTTTTGTATAAAAGTCTTCCGCTTCTTCATTATCGATCAACACTAAAAGATAACAGCGAAGGCAACCTTTGGCGCGCAAGCGCGTTTCGATTTCTTCCATGAGTTGGCTGGCAATACCTTGATTACGATGAGCTGCGGAAACCGCGAGATGATAGATCATGCCGCGGCGGCCGTCGAAACCGCCAATGATCGAGCCAACCAATTGGCCATTTAGTTCCGCGACCAAAAACAGATCGGGGTCACGGCTGAGTTTCTTTTCGATTTCCTGTGGACTATCGGAGCGTCCAACATGAACGCCCTTTTCCATACTTTCCCAAAGCGCGCGCACCGCAGAAAAATCCTGCGGATATTGAAAGGTGCGAATAAGAACCGGTGAACTCACAAAGCGCTGATCGTCTTTTTTAAAATTGAGACAAGGTCATCAGGCATGTAGGGTTTGAGCAAAAAATCATTCGCACCGCGTCGCAGACATTCATCTTTCATATTCAAACCGGAGGTCATTACCACACGCACGTCCTTGGTTTCTTCGCCAGCGCGCAGGATTTTAAGAATTTCGATTCCGTCCTGCTGTGAAAGATGAACATCCAAAAGTAAAACATCAGGCTGTTCTTCACGGACCGCGGCAGGTACATCTGCGTCCGCATCCAATGCCACCACTTGAAAATTTTCCATTTTCAAGAGAGTCTTGAGCAGTGACACCATAGTCATATCATCTTCGGCCAGCAGCACTTTTGGCATTCTTCTTTGCTTTCTTCTTTGCAGGTTTGGATTTCAGCGTAAGGCTCTTCGCGTGCGCAGAAGAGCCGTTCCCGGATTTTCCGTTGGATTTTACCTTAACCGACTCAGCCGACTCTAAAGCAGACTTCAACACGTCATCCACAGTATCCACTGGAATGAATTTCATCGATTCCCTTACTTCGGATGGAACGTCCTCGAGATCCTGTTCATTGCGCCGCGGCAGGAGTATCGTCCGCAAGCCATTGCGGTGCGCAGCCAGGACTTTTTCTTTGATTCCGCCAACAGGCAGGACCTGCCCCCTCAGCGTGATCTCACCTGTCATCCCAAGGTGCGATTTCACCTTGCGGCCGGAAATCAACGACACCAAAGCCGTTGCCATCGTCACACCTGCAGATGGGCCGTCCTTGGGTTGTGCGCCCGCGGGAATATGCAAGTGAATATCAGATTTATCGAAGAAAGCCGGATCGATTCCCAATTGCTCGGCACGCGAGCGCACAAACGAAAGTGCGGCGCGCGCCGACTCTTGCATCACATTCCCAATCGAACCAGTGACTTGGAATCCTTTTCCGCCGGGCATACGCGTAGCTTCAATGAAAAGAATATCGCCGCCATAAGGCGTCCATGCCAAACCCGGAGCCACGCCGGGAATCGAAACGCGCAGGTTAACTTCGTCGGGGCCGAGGAAGATCGGATGTTCGAGGAACTCCTCCACGAGGTCCGGCGTGAGCGTGAAGCCCCCTGCTTTTCCCTCAGCGATGCGCGTCCCAATCTTTCGGCAGATCGCGCCGATACGACGTTCCAAGCTACGGACTCCCGCCTCACGCGTATATTCGCGTATGATCTTTTGAAGCGCGTCATCCGTAAATGTCACTTCGCTTTCATGGAGGCTGTTCTCGCGAATCTGCCGCGGGATCAGATAACCGCGCGCAATCGCCATCTTCTCGGTTTCGGTGTAACCCGAAAGTGAAATGATTTCCATGCGGTCGAGCAGCGGTCCGGGGATTGTTTCCAGCGTGTTGGCCGTGGTAATGAAAAAAACTTGCGAAAGGTCGTAAGCCACTTCGAGATAGTTGTCGCGGAATTCCAAGTTCTGTTCCGGATCAAGCACTTCGAGTAGCGCCGAGGCAGGATCACCGTGAAAATCCGTGGTGAGCTTATCCACTTCATCGAGCATGAAAACTGGATTATTGCTTTCCACGCGACGCAGCGCTTGCAAAATACGTCCCGGCAACGCACCGATGTAAGTGCGGCGATGACCGCGAATCTCAGCTTCGTCGCGCACGCCGCCTAATGAAATACGCGTGAACTTGCGTTCCATGGCACGCGCAATGGATTGACCAAGCGAGGTCTTGCCCACACCAGGCGGCCCAACGAAACACAGAATCACACCTTCGCGTTCGCGACGGATGACATCGTCAGAAACTTGTTTTTCTTCATCTCTTCGATCAAGCCGCAATTTGCGAATGGCGAGAAATTCAAGAATGCGTTCCTTGACATCCTTCAAGCCATAATGGTCTTTATTTAAAATCTCGCGCGCGTGCGCGATGTCCAAATTGTCCTGCGTGTTTTTCGACCACGGCAAGGAAGTCAGCCAGTCAAGATACGTGCGGATCACGCCATATTCTGCCGCGGCCGTTGGCAAATGTGAGAGGCGGTCTAATTCGCGCCGCGCCATCTTGTCGGCTTCTTCCGGCATCTTGGCGTCGTCGATCTTCTTGCGGAATTCTTCCGTCTCGGCAGATTGTTCATCTCTCTCACCGAGTTCTTTTTGAATGGCCTTCATCTGCTCGCGCAGGAAGTATTCGCGTTGAACTTTTTCGATCTCACCGCGCGCTTCATTTTGAATCTTCTGCCCGAGCGTCAGCACTTCCGCTTCGCGCACCAACAAGCCGATCAACTTCTTGAGTTTCTCGGCCGCCGAGTCGAGTTCAAGAATCTCTTGCGCATCTTTCAGGTCGATGCGTTGAAAGTTCGCAATGGTATAAGCCGTCTGCAGCGGGTCTTCGATGGATGCGATCGAATTCGCCAGTTCCTCCGGGAAGGAGGGAATCATCTGTGTGATCTGTTGGAATTGATCGCGCGCGTTGCGTGCCAACGCGTCGATCTCCAAGCCTTCCTGCGTCATCTCCGGTGCGAGTTCAATACGCGCTTTGAGATACGGCTCTTCTTGAACGAACTCACCCAAACGGAAACGATCCATGCCCTGCACCAACAGGCGGACAGTTCCATCCGGCGCGCGCAACAAACGATGAACGGTTGCAATCGTACCGACGCGATATAGTTCGCTGGGACCCGGCGTTTCCAAATCCGGATTGATAGCTGCTACCAGCCCAACGAGCTTATCTCCTCCGACTACATCATCTACCAACTTGATGGAGCGCGGCTGACCCACCGTCAGCGGAACCGCGGTTTCGGGATACACGACCACGCCGCGCAGCGGAAGGATCGGCAACACATCGGGATATTTGGGTGTTTCCTCGCCTTCAGTTTCAGCGGAAGCAGATTCCCTCTTCTGCGGACCGGAAATCGTTGACGACATGAGCATGGCTAACAACTCATCGTCCGTTTCACCAATCCATTGAAAGAGATCGCCAAAGCTGGATTGCCAGCGCGCAGCAGACATTCGTTTTATTCAACCTTAATTTGATTTGGCTTTGCTTTTGGCAAAGATACAACCAGGAAGCCATCTTTATATTCGGCACGAGCGGCATCTACATTCACCGGGCCAGGCACGGAAATCGCGGTTGCGAATTTCCCAAAGCGGATTTCCATCTGATGATACGCGCGGCGATCCGCGAGGTCCGGACGTGAACCGCTGATCCAAAGCACATTTTCGTCGAAAGCAACTTCAAAGTCCTCTTCGCGCATTCCGGCAATTTCCATCCGCACCACATAAAGTTCTTCTGTTTCGTACAAATCGGTAGGCGGGCTCCAAACGCTGGAACGCACTTGCCACTCTACTGCATGCAGAATCTCACGCCGCCCCTCCACGAGAGAAAGACTGGATTTACGAACGATAGCCGGCATCAGATTATCTCCTGACTCTTTCGTCACCAATAAAAAGGCTTAACCGAGCGCCGCCTTGGCGGCTTCAAGCACTTCTTCATAATTGGGTTCGTCGCTACTGGCAGCCATATACGCCGCGTAAGTAACGACCCGCTGCTTGTTCACGACAAAAACTGAACGACGCAAGAGGTGAACTTCTTTCATCAACGTGCCGTATTTTTTACCGAAGTCGGCTTTCGT
>DATKNJ010000117.1:0-6125 GCA_035541395.1 Anaerolineales bacterium | reverse complement strand
ATGCTCAAGAATCAGATGACGTATGAAATTATGCGTCCCGAAGATGTCGGTGTGAACCAATCCAAATTAGTGTTGGGCAAACACTCGGGCCGTCATGCGCTGCGCACGCGCCTCGCGGAGATGGGACATTCGCTGGATGAGGTCGAACTCGATAAAGCCTTCACACGTTTCAAGCAATTGGCAGATCGCAAAAAGAATGTGACCGATGCTGATCTCGAAGCGTTGATCGCAGATGAATTCTATCGTCCGCGCGATGTATACATTCTCAATGATCTGCAAGTCACTTGCGGCACGATGGGCATGCCAACGGCCACGGTTCGTTTGCATGCTCCGGATGGCAAAGTCTATACACAAGCCGCGACGGGCACCGGGCCTGTCGATGCAACGTACAAAGCGATCGATGCGATTGTCAATGTGCCGAGCACGTTGTTGGAGTTCAACATTCATGCCATCACCGAAGGCATCGACGCGTTGGGCGAGGTCACAGTTCGCGTGCAGGGCAAGAACGGTCAGCATACGATGGACGCGCAGAAAGAAGTCGAGTATGCGCGCGTATATGGCGGCCACGGCGCGGATACGGACATTATTGTCGCCAGTGCCAAAGCTTATATCAATGCGCTCAATAAACTCATCATCGCCAAGACTGAAGGCGCACAGCCTGTTCAAAATGATTACGGCGTAATGCTTGGATAACTCAGAGGAGAAATGGCCATGACTACTCAGAATGAAGATCAGGATGTTTCCCAATCCCAATACTTTGATCCGTTTCCCGAACCACAGACCATTCCCGCAGGTTGGGATGTGAGCGGATTCTTATCTGCCCCTCAAGATGTTTCCGATTTGACGGAAAGTAACTCTGCTGAAAGTTAATCGCGTCATTGCGAGGGCGGCGTTTTTCCCCGAAGTAATCTCCTCATCATTGACGAGAAGATTACTTCGTCGCTCACTTTGTTTGCTCCTCGCAATGACACATTAATGATGAACATGCCAAAAACTTTATTCCAAAAAATTTGGGACTCGCATGTTGTAACCGAACAACCCGATGCTCCCGCTGTCCTCTACATTGACCTGCACCTCGTGCATGAAGTCACTTCGCCGCAAGCCTTTACCGGTTTGCGCCAGCGCGGACTCAAAGTTCGCCGCCCGGATAAGACTCTCGCCACGATGGATCATTCCATTCCCACGACTCCTGTTGGCATTCCTATCGCTGACGCGTTGGCTGCCGCGCAGATCAAACAAATGGAAACCAATGCCGTGGATTTCGGAATCACGTTGCACGGCATGGATAGTCCGCATCGCGGCATTGTGCACGTGATCGGCCCGGAACTCGGACGAACGCAACCCGGTATGACGATTGTCTGTGGCGATAGTCACACCGCCACACATGGCGCGTTCGGCGCGCTGGCTTTTGGCATCGGCACGAGCGAAGTGGAACATGTGCTCGCGACTCAGTGCCTATTGCAAAAGAAACCAAAGACGTATGAAGTGCGCGTGGACGGCAGATTGCCAATCGGCGTTTCAGCCAAAGATATCATCCTTGCTTTGATCGCAAAGATTGGCGTCGGAGGAGGAACCGGTCATGTCTTCGAATACACCGGCGAAGCCATCCGCGGTCTGACGATGGAACAGCGCATGACGATTTGCAATATGTCTATTGAAGGCGGCGCGCGCGCGGGCATGATCGCGCCGGATGACAACACCTTCGATTATTTATATGGACGCGAGTTCGCGCCGAAGGGCGAAGAATGGGACAAGGCGCTTGCCGTGTGGCGCGCGTTGCCCACCGATGAAGGCGCGACGTACGATAAATCGATCACGCTCAACGCCGCGGATTTGGAGCCGATGATTACATACGGAACGAATCCGGGCATGGGCATGAGAATCACGGACCGCGTTCCCACGGTTGAGTCGTTTGCAGAATCTTCGCAGAAAGCCGCGTTCGAAAAGGCGATGATATACATGGGACTTCAACCGGGCCAATCTCTGCTCGGCCAAAAAGTGGATGTGGTCTTCATCGGTTCGTGCACCAACTCGCGCATCTCGGATCTGCGTTTGGCTGCCTCATTGCTCAAAGGTCGCAAAGTGGCGGATGGTTTACGCGTAATGGTCGTGCCTGGTTCGCAGGATGTGAAGAAACAGGCTGAATACGAAGGCCTTGACAAAGTCTTCAAAGAGGCGGGCGCGGAATGGCGCGAGGCCGGTTGTTCAATGTGCATTGCCATGAACGGCGATCAATTACAACCCGGTCAATATGCAGTTTCGACAAGCAACCGCAACTTTGAAGGTCGCCAGGGCAAAGGCGGACGCACGTTCCTGGCTTCGCCTTTGACTGCTGCGGCGACCGCGCTGACTGGTAAAGTCACCGATGTACGCACGTTATTGAGTTGATCATGGTCACAGACGAAGTTTGGAAACTGCCCGCAATTGTCAATCGCTTTCTGTCGTATCGCGCCGCGATTCCGATGGCGCAGGAACAGATCGGCGTGATGATGTCAATTCTAAAATCGCGATCACAGCCGGTGGAAAATTTTCTCGATCTGGGTTGCGGTGACGGAATCTTGGGCGCGGCGATTTTAGGTGAATATCCGTCCGCGCGCGGCGTGTTCGTGGATTTCTCCGCGCCGATGCTCGATCAGGCGCGCGAAGGACTCAAGGAGTACGCGAGTCAACTCGTGTTTGCGAATCTCGATTACGGCGAATCGACTTGGGTGAACGCGGTTCAGGCTGAGAGTCCGCTTGACGCGGTGGTGTCGGGTTATTCCATTCATCATCAGCCAGACGGGCGCAAACGCGAAGTCTATGCGGAGATTTTTTCATTGCTAAAGCCGGGCGGATGGTTTGTCAACATCGAGCATGTTTCGTCCAATGCGCAGCTTAGCGTTGATCTTTTTGAGAATCATTATGCCTTGATGCGACAGGCCATCGAACAACGCAACGGCGGGACGCGCACCTTCGAGCAAGTGCTTGCAGAATACAGGTCCCGACCGGATAAGGCTGCTAATATTCTCGCGCCGGTCGAACTTCAATGTGATTGGCTGCGCAAGATCGGCTATGAAGAAGTCGATTGCTATTTTCGCGTGTATGAACTGGCGGTCTTTGCCGGAAGAAAACCAAGTTGATTTGTCGTTGCGAGGGCGATAGCCCGTTAGGTTCCCAATGACATACAAAGGAACTGTTTATGGCTCAATTCACAAAACTAACTTCGCGCGTGATGCCTTTACCGGTCAATGACATTGACACGGATCAAATTATCCCGGCGCAATTCCTGAAAGTGACCGATAAGAACGGTCTCGCGGACGCGCTCTTTTTCAATTGGCGCTACAACGATGACAAATCTTTGAAGGAAGATTTTGTTTTGAACAAATCCGAATCAAAAGGGAAACAAATCTTGTTAGCCGGTGACAACTTCGGGTGCGGTTCGAGTCGGGAACACGCGCCGTGGGCGTTGACAAGTTACGGATTCCGCGCGGTCATCAGCACATCTTTTGCAGATATCTTCCGCAACAACGCGCTCAAGAACGGCTTGCTTCCGATCATCGTGGATGAAGAGACTCACAAGATGTTATTTGATCTCGTTGAAGAAGTGCCGAACGTCGAACTCAGCGTTGATCTCGAATCACAAACACTTTCTTTTGATGGCGGTTCGGTGAGGTTTCCAATTGACTCGTTTAACAAAACTTGTTTGCTAAACGGTGTGGATGAACTCGGTTACATCATGAGTTTTGAAAAACAAATTGCAGAGTTTGAAGCGAGAATATAATCATGGATTTGCCCCTTGTCCAAATTTATGATACGACGTTGCGCGACGGCACCCAGTCTGAGGGCTTCACGCTTTCGGCGAATGACAAAGTTCGCGTCGCGCAGCGACTCGATGAGTTGGGCATGGCCTTCATCGAGGGTGGCTGGCCCGGCTCGAATCCAAAAGATGTGGAATTCTTCGAGCGCGCCCGCGATATGCAGTGGAAGAATGCCTGCATTGCCGCGTTCGGCGCGACCTGCCGCGTCAAAGGCGGGCCGGAAGATGACGCCAACATCAAAGCCCTCATCGATTCGCACACGCCCGTTTGCACCATCTTCGGCAAAACATGGACGCTGCATGTCACCGATGTATTGCTGACCACGCTCGAAGACAACTTGCGCATCATCGAACAATCGGTTGCGTATCTCAAAGCCAGTGGCAAGCGCGTGATCTATGACGCGGAACATTTCTTCGATGGATACAAAGCGGATTCATCGTACGCGCTGGAAACATTGAAAGCCGCGATGCGCGGCGGCGCGGAAACCGTTGTATTATGCGATACCAATGGCGGGACGTTGCCGTGGGAAGTGGAACGCATCATTCGTGACATCAAGCCTGCGCTCGCGTTCCCATTCGGAATCCATACTCACAATGACTCCGAGTGCGCCGTCATCAATTCGTTGACCGCGGTCCGCGAAGGCGCCATGCAAGTGCAAGGTACTATCAACGGAGTCGGCGAACGCTGTGGCAACGCGAACTTGATTTCGATCATGGCGGATCTTGAACTCAAGATGGGATACAAATGTCTGCCTGAAGGCAAGATTTCACAACTTTATGAGCTTTCGCATTTTGTCGCAGAAGTTGCTAACATCACGCCCGATGAACATCTGCCGTTTGTCGGCAAGTCCGCGTTTGCACATAAAGGCGGTGTGCATGTGGCTGCGATGAGGCGTTCAGCAAAGTCATATCAACACATTGCGCCTGAGCTTGTTGGCAACGAAATGCGCGTGGTGGTTTCGGATCTATCGGGCCGCGGAAATTTGCTGAGCAAAGCTGAAGAAAACGGCGTGGAAGTGGAAGGTGAAGAAGTCGTGCCGGTGCTCAATGAAATCAAAGAACTTGAGTCGCGCGGCTTTTCGTTTGAGGCTGCTGAGGCTTCAGTCACGATGATGTTGAAGCGGCAGGAATACGGTTATAAACCGCCGTTTGAGTTGATCGACTTTTTGGTCAATGTGGAGCATCGCAAAGGCCGCGGCATCTTAGCGGAAGCGATGGTCAAAGTGCGCGTGAATGGGGAGGTGCTTCACACCGCCGCGGAGGGCAATGGCCCGATCAACGCGTTGGACCTGGCATTGCGAAAAGCCTTGGTCGGTTATTATCCGCAACTTGCTAATTTTCATTTGTCCGATTACAAAGTCCGCATTCTGGATTCGGATCGCGGAACGGAGGCGATCACGCGCGTGTTGATCGACACGTGTAACAGCACCAGCCGCTGGAGCACCGTCGGTGCGAGCACGAACATCATCGAGGCTTCGTGGCGCGCCCTGGCCGACGCGGTGGAATATGGTTTGGTGGTGGCACATTAATTTTTTGTAGGGGCGTAGCATGCTGCGCTCCTACGGATTGGAAATAATTTGAATTTCAACATTACCCTCTTACCCGGCGATGGCATCGGCCCTGAAGTGGTCGGTGAAGCGGTACGCGTGTTGGACACCATCGCGGGCAAACACAAACACACGTTCAAGTTCACCGAACGATTGATGGGCGGCTGCTCGATTGATCAGTTTGGCTCCTCGCTTACCGATGAGACTCTCGCGGATTGCAAATCCGCGGATGCGGTGTTGCTCGGCGCGGTCGGCGGGCCGAAATGGGATGACCCCTCGGCGAAAGATCGCCCCGAGCGCGGACTGCTCGCGCTGCGCAAAGGACTCGGCGTGTTTGCAAATCTGCGTCCGGTCAAAGTGCATCCGGCGTTGATGGATTCATCGCCGCTCAAGCCGGAGAAACTCAAAGGCGTGGATATCATCGTCGTACGCGAACTCACCGGCGGATTGTATTTCGGCTGGCCGAAAGGGCGCGATATCAAGGACGGCCGCGAGCGCGCCGTGGATACGCTCGAATATTACGATTACGAAGTCCGCCGGGTGATGGAACTCGCGTTCAAGCTCGCTAAAGGCAGGAAGAAAAAAGTTACGTCAGTGGATAAAGCGAACGTTTTGGAATCGTCACGGTTATGGAGACAGCTTGCGACTCGAATCGGAAAAGAGAATCCTGATGTGGAACTCGAACATGTTTTGGTGGATACCGCATCGAAGAAACTGATTACAGCCCCCGCCTCGTTTGACGTGATCGTCACCGAGAACATGTTCGGCGACATTCTCACCGA
>DATKNJ010000116.1:0-6824 GCA_035541395.1 Anaerolineales bacterium | reverse complement strand
CACGCGCGAACAGTTCCTCGAGTACACCAAATCTGTCTGGCAGTTCGGGACAGAGTCGGCGCGTAAGATCGGTCATCCTGCACCGTTTCCGGTTGAATTGCCGTATCGCCTGATTCAGCTCTACACATTTTCCGGCGAAGTAGTGCTCGATCCGTTTATGGGATCGGGCCAAACCGCGTTGGCTGCTTTGAAAAGCGGACGCCATTTCGTAGGATATGAATCTAATGCGGAATATGTTGCTTTGGCCAAAACGCGATTGTCGGAACAGAATTCGGAATAACTAAAATTACGATGTCCAATCCATATTTTGAAGTTCATTCTTCTCCCATTCAAGGTCTTGGCGGATTCGCCACACGTTTCATTCGCAAAGGGACGCGCGTTATCGAATATGTAGGCGAGCGCATTTCGCATGCAGAAGCCGACGCGCGTTACGATGACCACGAGTCGCCGCATCCGTTGGTGTTGTTGTTCACTGTCAATGAGGAGACTGTGATCGATGCGGGCGTCGGCGGCAACGAGGCGCGCTTTATCAATCATTCCTGCGATCCGAACTGCGAAGCGGTAATTGATCAGAAACGCGTTTTTATCGAGGCTAAGAAAAATATTTCCGCAGGCGAAGAGTTGACTTACGATTACAGCCTGACGCGCGAAGGAAACGATGACGATGAAATGGAAGCACGTTTCGTCTGCCATTGCGGATCAAAGAACTGCCGCGGCACCATGCTCGAACCACGCAAAAAAAGGGCGCGGACGAAAACGAAATAATAAAAGTTGAAACCGATTTCGCGCGGGGAATTGAATTTAATCGGACGATTTATCCTCGCTTGCCAACTCTAGTATAATGACCAACATGGACTTAAAAACTCAACTTAACGAAGCTATGAAAGACTCCATGAAGGCCCATGATGAGGTGCGCAAGCGCACCGTCCGCATGGCGCTGGCGGCGATCAAGCAGAGCGAAGTGGATAAGCGGATCACGCTCGACGACACGGCGGTTATTTCCATTTTGCAGAAAGAGATCAAGAATCGCCGCGAGGCAGTGGAGGAGGCGAAGAAAGCGAATCGCGCCGACTTGGTTTCTGATAACGAAGCCGAGATCGCAGTGCTCGAAACTTTCCTACCCAAAGCCATGCCCGCGGATGAATTGCGCGCGCTGGTGCAAGCGGTCATTACGGAAACCGGCGCAGCTTCCCCTTCCGATATGGGCAAGGTCATGAAAATCGTCATGGCGAAAGTGGCGGGCCGTGCACCCGGCGACATGGTCAGCCAAACGGTGCGCGAACTGCTCTCAAAGTAAAGTCATTCGATGAGCCTGAGTCAACCACGCGTCGAGACCGTTGCGACGCGGGTCCGCATTATTCAGTTCCTCCTGCTCATAGCAGCCGGGTTGATTATCTTCGGCTTGTTGACGCTGCCAATCGGGTTGCGTTCGACCTCTCTGGCCGTGAAAGTGGGGGATGTTTCTCCGCGCGATCTACAGGCTCCGCACGATGCGGAATATGTCAGCGAAGTGAGAACCAACGATGCGCGCGACGCGGCGGCCAACGCGGTGACGCCTGTGTATTCGCCGCCCGACCCCTCGATTGCGCGTCAGCAGATCGAACGCCTGCACACCGCTTTGCAATACATCACACTTGTCCGCGAAGATACGAACTCGACTGATGAGCAGAAACAAGCGGACTTGGCTGCCCTGAGCGATGTGCACTTGGACTCCGAGACCACCCAACAGATTTTGGCGTTGCCCTCTGCCACATGGGATTCGCTCCAGCAGGAAGCCTTGAGCGTGCTTGAGCAAGTGATGCGAAATTCGATCCGTCAGGATAGTTTGGATACGGTTCGACGCAGTATCCCCTCGCGTGTCAGTTTGTCGTTTACAGAGGATCAAGCGAGTCTGGTCGCGGACCTGATGTCTGCGTTCGTTGTTCCCAACAGCCTCTACAGTGACGATTTGACCAATACCGCGCGGCAGGTCGCGCGTGATGCGGTTCAACCGGTTGTGCAAACATACAAAGCCGGTGAGACGATTGTTCCGGGCGGCGAGATCATCACGCCCGCGGATATGGAAGCCTTGCAGGAATTGGGAATGATTCGCCCCGGCCAACGCTTTGCAGATTTGCTGGGCGCGGCCGCGATCACGGTTTTATCCCTCTTTTTTGTTGCGGCCTATTTCTTCCGCCGCCGACGGACTTCTGTCATCAATGACGCGCGCAGCTTGGCGGTTATCACTTTGATCTCCCTTGTCTTTTTGGCTGGTGCGCGCCTGGTCGTGCCAGGTCGAACGTTGCTGCCGTATTTCTATCCAATTCCGGCCGCGGGTCTTTTACTCTCCACATTATTTGGACTCGAAACCGGCATGGTCATTTCATTGGCTTTGTCGTTGCTGGCTGTCTACGGTCTAGCTACTGCGCCCGAACTCGGACCTTATTTCCTGTTCACTTCGTTAATGGGATTGATGGTGCTTGGTCCGGCGCGACGCTTCTGGGCTTTCCTGCGTGCGGGCGGCAGTGTGGCCTTGGCTGGCGCGGGCATCATCCTGGCCTATCATTTGCCGGTTTATCAAACTGATCCTGTTGGCATCGTCCAGTTGTTGGGCGCAGTGGCGTTCAACGGATTGGCTTCCGCCAGTATCGCATTGACTCTGCAATATATGCTGGCGCAGACCTTGGGTTTTACTACGCCGCTGCAACTGCTGGATGTGTCGCGTCCCGATTCTCCGCTCTTGAAATTCTTTTTGCGCAACGCGCCAGGCACGTATCAACACAGTTTGCAAGTTGCCAACTTGGCCGAACAGGCCGCAGAACGTATTGGCGCGGATCCGTTGCTGACGCGCGTCGGCGCACAATTCCATGATGTGGGCAAAGCCAACAATCCATCTTTCTTTATTGAGAATCAACTTCCCAATAGTATCGATAAACATGATGATATGGCGCCGGAACAAGTGGCGGAGATCATCATTCGTCATGTGACAGATGGCGTTGTCATGGCGCGCAAGAATCGTTTGCCGCGCCGACTGATCGATTTCATGCTTGAACATCATGGCACGCTCATCACGCGCTATCAATATAACCAGGCTGTGGAAGCTGCGGGCGGCGATACTTCCAAAGTGGATATTGCAAAATTCCGTTATCCTGGCCCGCGGCCGCGCTCGCGTGAAACGGCTATTCTGATGTTGGCTGATGGTGTGGAAGCGCGCGCACGCGCCGAACATCCCGACTCGGAAGAAAGCTTGCGCGCACTGGTGCGCAGTGTGATTGACTTTGTCACGAAGAACGGCCAGTTGGACGATACGCAGATCACGTTCCGCGACTTGAATCTGATTCTCGATTCGTTCGTCACTACATTGCGCGGCCAGTATCATCCGCGCATTGAATATCCGAAAACGGATCCTGTGCCTGTCTCCAGCGAGCCGGACACCGCACCGCAAAAATGATCTACATTCAAACTGCATTCGATGTTTCGTTCGCGGATGGTTTGCTTGAAGAGGCTGCTTCTGCTGCGCTGACTCATCAACATGCACAGGGCGACATTACGATTGTATTGACGGATGACGTGCAACTGCAGGAATTGAATCGCGAGTATCTCGGTATCGATGCGCCGACTGATGTGCTTTCTTTTCCCGCTTCTGAATCGGACCCGGATACTGGTGCGCGTTATTTGGGTGACATCCTCATCTCAGTGTCGCGCGCGACCGAACAGGCGCAAGCCGCGGGTCATCCGTTGGAATCAGAAGTGCAGTTATTGGTGGTGCATGGCGTTTTGCATTTGCTCGGACACGATCACGCTGAGGCGGAAGAGAAAAAGCTGATGTGGGCCGCGCAAGCTGAAGTCCTGGAAAGGCTCGGACTCAAGGACATCAAAATCCATGAATGAGATTCGTAAGTTTATCGTCTCGCGCTGGTACGCGTTCGGTCACGCGTTTCGCGGTCTATTTTATGTATTACGGACTCAGCAAAACGCGTGGATTCATGCAGTGGCTGCTACGTTGGTTTTCATCATTGCGTTTTGGCTGGGGTTGTCGCCTCGCGATTGGGCGGTGTTAATCCTGACTATCGCAACTGTGTTTATGGCTGAATTTGTCAACACGGCCATTGAGGCTGTGGTGGATTTGGCCAGCCCGCAGAAGCATCCGCTTGCGAAAGTGGGAAAGGATGTGGGCGCAGCGGCCGTATTGATCTCAGCCATGGCCGCGGTGTTGATCGGTTTGCTGATCCTTGGCCCGCCATTGTGGGCTAAATTGAGTTTCTTGTTTAACCGCTAATAGTAAGATTTTCCTTTGTAATCGAGGAGAAGATCTATGATTTTATCTTTCAAATTTGGTACAGTCGGTTCGCCAAAGGGAACGCCGAAGAAGCCGGGCGGCTCGGTGGGCGCGATTGAGTTCAGCAAATCCATTGGCCTTGAGGCCTTGGAGTTGGGCTGGGTGCAGGCTGTGCGCGTGACTGAGGCGACTTGTGCAGCGATCAAGGAAACCGGCGCGGCGCAGAGCGTTTCGTTGAGTGTGCACGCGCCATACTTCATCAACTTGAACGCAGATAAGGATGAATGGCCGAAGTCGCGCAAACGTTTGATGGATGCCGCGCATTATGGATTTTTGGCGGGCGCGACGGATATCATCTTTCATCCCGGTTCATACTTTGGAAACGATCCAGCGGATGTGCTCAAGGCGGCGATTCCGCGGCTGAAGGAATGCGCGGCTGAACTTCGTCGAAACGGCGACCAGGTCACGCTGCGTCCCGAGACGATGGGAAAATCCGCCATGTTGGGTTCCTTTGAAGATACGTTGGCGATGAGCGAGGCTATCGATGGAGTCCAGCCGTGCCTCGATTTCGCGCATCTCCACGCGCGCCCCGGTGACGGCACGATGAACACGTACGAGGAATGGTCGAAGTATTTGGAGTCGTATCGCCGCGAGTTGGGCAAGGACGCGCTCAAACATTTGCACATTCATCTTTCGGGAATCGAATATGGCCCGAAGGGCGAAAAAAATCATCTGCCGTTGGCAGAAGCGGATTTAAATTTGAAGGTGCTATTCAAAGCCTTGAATGATTTTGGCTGTGCGGGACGCATCTTATGTGAAAGTCCCATTATGGAAGAAGACGCGCTTAACATGAAGAAAGCCTGGATGAAAGCAAGTGGAGAGAAGTAAAACGAGAACGCCGACGAAAGTCGGCGTTCTCGTTTTTGATTTACATTTTGCTCTGGCTTTGTTCACTGAGCCGGAACGAGCGCCTTGGTCACTTGGCCATAATCCCAACCATCAACACTCGGGGGAGTTACACCTAATGAAGACATCATGCTCTTGATTTGCTCGCGGTGTTCGGTGGCATGGTTAATGGCTTGGACCATCACCACCCACGGTTCGGCGTAGAAGCCGTCTTTGGTTTGGAGTCGGGCGCTTAATGGTCTTTTCTCACCTTTTGCCAATGACAGCAAACTTTCTCCGCTGTCAGTCACGGACTGCTTTAATTCAGCAAAGGTCAAATGGGTCTTTGGCCTTTCTTCAAGGGGTAACGTAAGAAGAGCCAGATAATTTCGTTGTGCGGAGACAAGATGCAACAAAGTGAGGCGGATGCTTCCTTTTGTCACGGTTTGCGGTTCTGCATCGAGTTGTTCGTCGCTCAACGCGTAGCAAGCTTGGACAATCTGAAGGTTCGCCCAATTGTTGTGCTCGAATAGTTTTGCAAGAAAATTCTCGGCCATTAAAACTCTCCTTTGTGTAACTCACATTGTACCAGTTGGATGCAGACGCGCCCGGAAAAAACCTTGACTTGGAGTCGACTCCAGGTGTTAGACTCTCCTCCGAGGTGAGTAATGAAAATCGCAGAGGTCAGTCAACAATACGGTCTTTCCGTGGATACGCTTCGTTATTACGAGCGCGTGGGGCTCATCCCGCCGGTGCATCGCAATCAAGGCGGCGTCCGCGATTACGATGAACTCGATCTCAGGCGGGTCGACTTCATTAAATGTATGCGCGGCGCCGGGCTTCCTGTGGAAGTGTTGATCGATTACATGGAACTGGTCCAGCAAGGCGACAGCACCACCGAAGCCAGGAAAGAAATCCTGATCGAACAGCGTAACCTGCTTGCTGCCAGGATGGAAGAAATGCAAAAGACGCTGGATCGCCTGAACTACAAGATCGAAGTATATGAAAAAGCTCTTTTGAAGAAAGAGAAGGAAATGGTTCAAGTCGAGGAATTGATGGCGGGAGATTGAAGAATTTTGTTGAAAGTGAATGTTCAGAATAACAGAAGGATAAGGAAAAATGCAAAAACGCAAACTTGGAAATAGCGGTTTGGAAGTTTCGGCCATGGGGTTGGGTTGTATGCGCATGAGCTTTGGCGATAAACCCATCGACAAACAGGAGATGATCACCTTTCTTCATCAAGCTGTCGAACGCGGCGTCATCTTCTTCGATACGGCGGAAGTATACGGTCCGTTCACGAACGAGGAACTGGTCGGTGAAGCCCTGGAACCATTCAAAGGGAAAGTGGTGATCGCCACCAAGTTCGGCTGGAAGCACGGCGAAAAGGGGCCGCACCCCACCATGGGTCCGGATAGCCGGCCCGGGCAGATCAGGCGTGTGGCTGAGGCCTCGCTCAAGCGACTCAGAGTCGAAGCCATTGATCTGTTCTACCAACACCGGCCCGATCCAAATGTGCCCATCGAAGAGGTGGCGGGCGCAGTGAAGGATTTGATTCAGGCGGGCAAAGTCAAACACTTCGGCCTATCCGAATCCAATGCGGAGCAAATCCGCCGCGCCCACGTAGTGCAGCCCGTCACTGCTTTGCAAAGCGAATATTCGATCTGGTGGAGAAACATCGAAG
>DATKNJ010000115.1:0-11473 GCA_035541395.1 Anaerolineales bacterium | reverse complement strand
TTTCAACAACTTATCTGTGCCAAGCCGCGGGCGCCAGACAATGAGCGCACTGAGAATATCGTGCAGGATTTCTTCGCGGTTTGGCAGCTTGCCAAGAGACTCTTCCAAACTGGTCGCGGGAAAATTCAATTTATGGCGCGTCGGAATGGATGACTTTGCTATGTTGACACCCATGCCAATCACTATGCAATCCACTTCTTCGCCATCCCAAACGGACTCGATCAAGATGCCGGCCACTTTACGGCTCGCGATCAAAACATCGTTCGGCCATTTGATTTGCGCGGCGAGGAAGCGCGTCCGTAGGGATTCGGTCAAAGCCAGCGCGGCCAAGCCCACGGTCCGCGTGAGATGCGGATGTTCATCTGCAGTGGGGCGCAGGATCAAGCTAAATGCTAATGCACTTTCCGGCGGTGTAAACCATTTTCGTCCGGCGCGACCGCGGCCTGCCGTTTGTTCATCTGCAACTACGAGTGAAAAATCGGGCGCGTTTTCGGTTGCCCAAGCTAAAGCTTCATCATTGGTGGAACCGATGGAGCGGAAATAATGCAGGCCGCCCAACGGGAGATCCCGAAGAGCGGCCTGCAAAGTTCTTTCATCCATTACTGAACCACGTAGTGTGGGTTGATGTTGGAGCCGCCTTTGCGTATTTCGAAGTGCAAGTGAGCGCCGAAGGCGTTGCCAGTATCGCCTGCCAGACCAATCACCTCGCCCGCATACACACTTTGACACGGTGAAACGTTGATTTGGCTAAGGTGGGCGTATACCGAGGCGTATCCGTTGCCATGATCGATCTCGACGAAGTTGCCATAACCGTAGTTCCAACCGCCTTGCGCCAGCACAACTACGCCAGCGGCCGTTGCAAGAATTGGATCGCCTTGATTGGCGGTGATGTCAATGCCGAGGTGAGTTGGGCCGTAATCGTTACCGGAAATGGTATGGGGACCATTGGTTGGCCAGATAAAGCCAGAGCCAACCGGCCCGCCGCCACAGGCGTTCACCGCGATATTCGAAGTACCCGTGCCCGCACCGGTGGTGCCACGCGATAAGGTTGGGATATATTGTGTCCAATCCACCAACTCGCGCTGGCCACCGGGGATCATGATGACGGTGCCCGGTTTAATCACGGGATTGGTTAAGTCCAGGTTGTTGCCGGGGAAATCCAGAATCGCCTGTTCCAGCAGCTGTACATCGGTCTGATCAACGTGGTTGTCATTGTTTAAATCTGCCTTGAACTTTTCGGCCACTGACTCGATTGTGTCACCATCTTGCCATGTGTAATACAAACCATCCACAGGCGGAATAGTCAACACGAGGCCCGGCTTCAAACCTTCTGGATTGTCGTTCAGGTCCTTATTGCTATAAAGAATGCTCTCTGGTTTGATGTTGAAGTTCTTGGCGATGGAGAACATGGCATCGCCGCGTTGGACTCGATAGGTGATTGGATCATAACGCGGCCGTTCGGGGATATTGGTCTTGAGTTGCAATTCACGCGGAATGGCAGAAATCCCGCTTCCCGCGGACACGGGGGTTGGCATCTCAACATTGGCTTGACTTTTGCCCGGAACGGTAGTCGGTTGAGGAATGATAGCCTGCGCGTTGGCGCCGGATTGAGTCTTCCATAGCGCGAGACCCAACGCGCCAAGCACAATGGCCCACGTTACAACCCAACTGATCAGCGTGAAACGATCCATTCGAGGACGCGCCGAGAGTTGCGCTTCAGTCTTTGCGTTTTTGATTCTCCCGCGCAATGGGAGTAAGTTTCGAATGCTATTTAGAACTTTGTTCATACACTTTCAGTCAGGTTTTCAAGGAAATCCTGATTATTCTTGGAACGATCCAACCGCTGCACGATGGCTTCTGCAGCCACGGTGTTATCCATGCCCGCGCCTTGCGGCGGCGGCGAGATCATCTGGATGTACATGCGGCGCATCAGCCAGACACGCTGCAAAATATCGGGTCCCAGCAACAGGTCTTCGCGACGCGTGGACGAGCGTTCGATGTCCACAGCAGGGAAGATGCGTCGCTCCTGCAATTTGCGGGAGAGGTGCAATTCCATGTTGCCGGTGCCTTTGAACTCCTCGTATACCACATCGTCCAAGCGAGAGCCGGTGTCCACGAGGCAGGTAGCGATAATTGTTAACGAACCGCCTTCTTCGATATTACGCGCCGCACCAAAGAAACGTTTGGGCGGGTACAGCGCTGAAGGATCCATACCGCCGGAAAGGGTGCGGCCTGAGGGATTAACGACCAGGTTATAGGCACGCGCCAAGCGAGTGATCGAGTCCATTAAGATTACCACATGGCGGCCGATCTCAACGAGTCTCTTAGCTCTGTCTAAGGCAATCTCTGCTGTGCGTACGTGAGAGGTAACCGGCTCGTCGAACGTGGAGGCAATCACTTCAGCGTCCACGGAGCGATCCATATCGGTGACTTCCTCCGGGCGCTCGCCAATCAATGCCACCATCAAATGGACATCTGGATATTTGGTTGAAATTGAGTTCGCAATTTGCTTGAGGATGGTCGTTTTTCCCGCCTTGGGTGGAGAGACGATCAAACCGCGCTGGCCGCGGCCGATGGGAGCAACGAGATTGATCAAACGTGGAGCTAATGTATCGTGGTCGAGTTCAAGATCAAAGCGTTTATCTGGGAAAATAGGAGTGAGGTTTTCAAATACCGGGCGGCGGGTCGCATCTTCCGGGTCCTGGCCGTTGACCGATTCCACTTTCAATAACCCATAATGTCTTTCACTTTCACGAGGCGGTCTTACCTGACCAATCACGAGATCGCCTGATCTCAATTCGTGTTTTCGTAATTGCGCTTGCGAAACGTATACGTCCTGGTCGCCGATCTTGTAAGTGCTGGCCCGTAGGAAACCGATGCCTTCACTCATGATCTCCAGCACGCCGCCGCGCAATTCGACGCCTTGTCTTTGCGCTTCTGCTTCGCGGATGAGAACAGCCAGCGCCTCCTTCTTCAAGCGATTCGCATTTGAAATGCTTAAGTCCCTAGCCATGGCGCGCAATTTGACCAGGGGTTCGTTCTCAAGTTCAAGAATTTTCATATATATCTCTGTAGATTAGGATGAGGATTTGGAAGAAAACAAAAATGAACCAGCAACTATTTGCAAACTGGTGAATTCCTTATGTGGTTAGGGATAAAGGGCGTTCTTTCAAGTTTTTGTCGGTGCAAGCCTTGCAGGGTGAATGACCACGCTAAGGCAAACGTTTCATCTGATGTAAAGTATCGGGGAAGTATCCATATTATAGCACGCTCGTTCAGTGGGTGCAAGCAATTTTGCTATGATTTTTGTAGATTTTCAAGTTCTATCAATAGTGCAAGCCAATTCAACCCTTCTTATATTGTTCTCATCAAAAGATTAATTCCTCTCACGGAACTAACACATTTTCCACACCAGCATTGGAAGAGCCTCAATTTATACTATTTCTTTTGTATACAATAAGAGGTCAAATGAAAAAGATAATTGCATTTACGATTACGATCATTACTGCGTTGATATTGACAGCCTGTGGCAGCGCCGCTAATTCTGCCTCAACCAATTCGAACAGCGCATCTACTGCAGTTCCACAACAGGGTGGATCTCAAATAGGCGGTCTCTCCGGACTTCAATTGGCAGCAGGGATGATCAAGTTGAATGGCACATCCAACGCGATCACTGCACAAGAGGCATCTCAACTTTTACCGTTATGGCAAACTTTACAACAGGACAAAGGGACGCCTGTTTCCACTGGCAATACACAAAACACGCCGGGCGCTCGACCGAACACCGGGATGATGCAACAAATCAGCGCGCAATTGACATCGATTGAAAACGCCATGACTCCTGCACAGATTCAGGCAATCACTGCCATGAACTTGAGCAGGCAGGATATTTTCGCCGCGTTTCAACAAGCTGGTATTTCGATGGGCGGACCTGGCGGCGGAAACGGCGTTCAGTCTGGCAATGGCACATTCACGCCTCCCTTTCAGGGAACACCCGGCGCCTTTAGAGGAAACGGTAACTTTGGACAGAATGGAACGCCTCGCCCTGGTGGTCGTGGAGGGTTCGGCGGTTACATTCCGCCAAGCGTAGTGAACGGGATCGTACAATACCTCCAGCAAAAGGCGAGCTCATAATTTCTGTCGTCTGCTATTCAAATTGATTGCACCAAATCCCCGACTTAAATCTTCGGAGATTTGAATTTAATTTGGAAGAACTTCCATCGGTTCTGTAAAGATGCGGTTTTGCATATTCAGCAAGCGGCGATATAAACCGTTCTGGTCGATCAATTGCGCCTGCGCGCCTCGTTCTACAATTTGGCCGTGATTCATTACCAGAATCTCATCCACATTTTCGAGTCCCACAAGGCGATGTGTAATCAACAGGCTGGTTTTATTTTTCATCAAACCAAATAGCGTTTCCAGCACATGCTTCTCGGTCAACGGATCGAGATTAGCGGTGGGTTCATCTAAAATCAAAATCGGCGCGTCTTTGAGGATTGCACGCGCAATTGCCAATCGTTGACGTTCGCCTCCTGAAAGTCGTGTTCCTTGTTCGCCGATCAGCGTGTCGTATCCCTTTGGCAAGCTCAATATGAAGTCATGGATTTGCGCGAGGCGGGCAGCGGACTCGACTTCGTCACGCGTGACATGCCGACGCGCGAAACGCAAATTTTCGAAGATGCTGGTATTGAAGAAATACGTATTCTGTGAGACGAAGCCGATTCGCGCACGGACTTCGTCCTGCGCGTAGCCATTTAGGGACTCTCCGTCCAAACGGATTTCGCCCGAACTGTATTCCCAGAATCGCAATAATAAATTCGCGAGTGTGGACTTGCCCGCGCCGCTTGGCCCGACGATTGCAATTGAACGGCCAGATTTCAATTCGAACGATATATGTTGTAGAACTGACTCAGGTTGACTCGGATACGTGAAAGATAAATCTGAAAGCTCGATGTTTGAGGTAGTGTTGTCATTGATCGCGCGTTGAACATGATCTTCGACCGCGGGTCGTGCATCCACCACATCGAATAAACGACGCGCGGCTTCGCGCGTAGCATTCCACATTTGCGCCGCGAGGGGAAGTGGCGTGACTGCTTCAAAAGATGCCAAGGTTAGCAATCCCAGCGAGGCCAACATTGCACCGTCTAATTTTCCCGCGGTCACTTGTGGAATGGCAAAGACCAGAATACTCCATAAACCAAGGTTGGTCAGCAGCGCGGATAAGCCGGAATAAAACCCTGTCACCTGCGCCATGCGGCGCTGTGCATTTCCATAACTCTTTCCATTGACTGCAATCTCATCGAGCCGATTCTCAGCGCGGCCATATGCCAATAAATCGGCCATGCCCTGAATGCCATCCACCACACGCACGTGCAAGTCGGCGCGCAAGTTGATGATCTGTGTGCCGGAATGACGGCTAAAGATTTGGGACAAGATCGGCAGGAACAAACCGAGGCTGAGGAAAAATACCAGGAAAACGAGAACAAGCCGCGGGTCGAATGAAGCGAGAAAAATCGACACGCCCAACGCGACCAGAATAGCAGTCAACGGCGGCGAGACGACGCGCACGTAGAAATTTTCCAATGTTTCCACATCGCCCACGATACGCGCCAGCAAGTCGCCAGCGCGATATTCCATCAAACGAGCGGGCGCGAGCGGTTCGAGTTTTTCATAAAACCAAACTCGTAAGCGGGAGAGCAAACGGAACGTGACGTCGTGTGAAACGAGGCGTTCGAGATAACGAAAGACGCCGCGTGTGATGCCAAAGAAACGCACACCGACAATGGCCACTTCCAGCACCGCTATGGACGGATGCAACGCGGCTTCGGAGATCAGCCAAGCTGATGTGCCCATGAGCGCCACACTACTGCCAATGGTGAGCGCTCCAAGTAAAACCGAAAGTGCTACGCGCGGCCACGAACCATTCAGAAAACTCAGCAGACGCAAAAATATTTTTGAAGGATGATTTTGGTATTCGGAATCTCGTGCAACAGAAACGTGCGACATCGGAGTTGAAGTTTGAGTCGACGATATGGCTGGTGGTTGAGGACTCTCAATTTGCAGTTCACTGTAAGCCGCGATCATGTGCGCGTACGCGCCGTGCGTAGCGAGCAATTCCTGATGTGTTCCGCTTTCGGCAATATGTCCCGATTCCAGCACAACAATTTGATCGGCTTGAAAGACAGTGTTTAAACGGTGTGCGATAGTAATGACAGTCCGACTCTGCATGAGATGGCGCGTAGACTCTTCGAGCAACGATTCCGTTTCGGGGTCGAGACTGGAGGTTGGTTCATCCAGAATCAGAATCGGCGCGTCTTTGAGGAAAGCGCGTGCCAATGCAAGCCGTTGAGCTTGTCCGCTGGAGAGACGCGCGCCGCCTTCGCCGATGATTGTTTCGTATTGTTGTGGGAGCGATTTGATAACATCATCTAAGTGTGCGGCGCGCGCAGCCTCGGCGACTTGTTCATCGGTGGCCGTTAGATTGCCGAGACGAATATTGGCCGCGATGGTATCGTGAAAGAGATAGGGCTTTTGTGGAACCCAGGCCAATAGTCCGCGCCATGAGTCGATATCGATTTCGTCAAGCGGTTTTTCGTTAACGAGAATTTGTCCACTTTGTGGCTTGAGAAAACGCAGCAAAATGTTTGCGAGAGTTGTTTTGCCCGCGCCGCTCGCGCCGACCAGCGCGATATGTTGTCCCGCGCAAATCTCCAAGCTGATTTGATCGAGCGCGGGCGCGGTTTCGCCGGGATAAGTATAAGAAAGGGTCGATAATTTGAGCGTGGAGAATTGGAAAACAGGAGTTAATGTTTTGGGCGAATTATTCTCTGCGTTCTTTTCATGATTCTCTATCGGCGTATCCAGAATCTCAAAGATGCGCTTGGCCGCGGTCGTGCCAGACATACCCGCGTGGAAGCGCGCACCCAACATTCGCAATGGCATATAAAATTCCGGTGCGAGCACAAGCAAAAAGAGCGCCTCATGAAAGCCCATTTTGGCATACAGGAGTCGCAGCCCGATTTCCACAGCGATGATCGCAACGCTGATCGTGGCGAGTAGTTCAAGCGCCAGTGCTGATAGAAAAGTGACGCGTAAAACACTTAAAGTCGTGTCGCGAAATTTATCGCTGACTTGCGCGATCGTGCGCGTCTGCGCTTTGGATTGGCCAAAAAGTTTGAGAGTGGTGAGCCCTTGAATGCTATCGAGAAAATGCGCGCTCAACAGGCGCAGCGTGTCATATTGGCGTTTGGTGACGATCTCTGCACCTTTGCCGATGATGATCATAAAGAACGGAATCAGTGGCGCGGTGACGAGAAAGACAATGCCGGATAATAAATCAATTGGAAAAACAACCACAAGAATCGAAATGGGAACCAGTGCAGTGATGACCAGTTGCGGCAAATACTGACTGAAATACGCGTCGAGCGCTTCGACCCCTTCGACGGCTGCTGCTGTTAATTCGCCGGTTCTTTCCCCTCGCGCGTAAGCCGGACCCAGTTCAAGGATATGCGCGAACAACCGCTGGCGCAGATCCGTTTTGACGCGCACCGCGACCGCGTTGGCGCTGATCTCATTGAGCCAGGTCAACGCAGCGCGCCCGCCGATGGCAATTAACAAAAGTCGTAACAGACTCGAGACTTGAATCAAAGTCTGCGATTCAAGGAAGACTCCGTTGATCGCACTGCTGAGGAGCCAGGCTTGCCAAATCGTCAGCAGGCCAACTAAAAATCCGGAGAGAATCGTGAGGATGAGTGCAACGCGTGAATCGCGCGTGAGGCGGAGAAGTCGGGCATGCATGTTGGTTGATTATAAAGCGAAGGGACGGCATGAGCCGTCCCTGTTTCAAAAGAGAGAAGTATGTTAATAAGTGAGAGTCTTGGTGTCCGTGCTGATGCGCTTGCGGAACATGTAATACGTCCAGCCTTGATAAGCCAGCACAATGGGCACGAAGATCAGTGCGACGATGCTCATCACGGTCAACGTGTATTGTGAGGACGAGGCGTTATAGATCGTCAGACTGTAATCGGGATTGGTGCTGGAGATCATCACGCGCGGGAACATCAGCATGAAGAACGCGATTTGCGTTAGAACAATATGCACGCCAGTGCTGATGAAGGCCCAGCCTTCCATCTTGCGGTTGATGAAGAAGATATCGACGAGCAAGACTACAACCGATGCAATCGGGATGACGCCGGGGTTGACGCCGATCTTGGTGGTGATGTCGGTGAAAAAGTATGTTGAAATGGCGAGGATGACAACGATGACCGCCGCGCCGATGTAGATCTTCTTGGCAAAGGCGCGAGCGCGCTCACGTAGATCGCCTTCCAATTTCAAGGTCAGGAAGTTGGCGCCGTGCAGAAGAAAGACGGAGACCATCGTCAGGCCGCCGATCAATCCATACGGATTGAGCAGTGTGAAGAGATTGCCTGTGTACATCATCTTTTGATCGATTGGCACGCCGTGCACGAGATTGGCGAACGCAGTGCCCAGTAATAACGAAGGCAGGAAGGAACCAACCGCGATCATCCAGTCGAATGTGTGGCGCCAGCGCGGATTCGAATCCTTGGAGCGATACTCGAATGAAACACCGCGCATAATCAAACCAACCAATAACAGGAAGAGCGCCAGATAGAAGCCGCTGAACATGGTGGCATACCATTGTGGGAAGGCCGCGAAGGTCGCGCCGCCGGCTGTTAGCAACCAAACTTCGTTGCCATCCCAGACCGAGCCAATGGTGTTGATGATGGCGCGGCGCTCACTATCTGTTTTGCCGAGGAAGGGAAGCAGCATTCCAACGCCGAAGTCAAAGCCTTCGAGGAAGAAGAAGCCGATCCACAAAACGGCAATCAAAATAAACCAAATGGTTTGAAGTGTTTCGTGAGACATGTTGATCTCCTTAATCCTGCGCACCGATTACGGCGGGGATGACATCTACTGATTCTTGCATGGCGGCATCCGGTCCGGCGATGGCATACTTCTTCATCAGGTAGAAATCTGCCACAGCCAGAGTTCCATAGACCAATGCAAAGCCAATCAAACTGATGAGCAGGTCGAGGGTCGTGAGATTCGGTGAAACTGCATCCTGCACTTTGAGCAAGCCCTGTACGATCCACGGCTGGCGGCCCATCTCAGTGAGAATCCATCCGCTGGTGTTGGCGATGTATGGCAAAACGATCACCCATGGTACCCATTTCATCCATTTTGCCTGTGTAATATCGCGGCGCGTAGACCAGAGGAAGAAGATTGATAGAAGCGCCATGAGGAAACCGGCGGTTATCATGAAGCGGAAGCCCCAGTACGTGAAGACCATCAGCGGGATGTAATCGCCGGGTCCATACTTTTGCTGATACTGGGTTTGAATATCGTAAACGCCTTGTACCGCGCAGGTGATATTGTTGCAGGCCAGCAAACTAGTCACATATGGGATGCGGAGAGACCAAACTTCTTTTTTGCCGCTGAGGTCGCCAATGGTCAGAATGGAGAAGGAAGCGGGTTGTTCCGTGTTCCAAAGCGCTTCGATGGAAGCCATCTTCATCGGCTGCGTCTCATACACATATTTGCCCTGTGCATCGCCATCGATGATGACCAGCAAAACAGCGACCAAGCCGATTAGCGCTCCCATTTGGAAGGAGCGCTTGAAGACTTCCAAATGATTCTTGCGGACGATGTGATACGCGCTAATTCCCAGAATCAAGAAACTGGCCGTCACCAGACCGGCGGTGATGGTGTGCCCGAAGAAGAGCCAACCTTTTGGATTCGTGACCAACGCGAAGAAATCAGTCAGCATCGGACGGCCTGTGGTTGGATCAATGGCGTAACCAACGGGGTGTTGCATCCAACCGTTGGCAAGCAGAATCCACAATGCGGAAAGGTTCGAGCCGATGGCAGCCAGCCAGATCGCAGCCAGATGAACTTTTTCCGATACTTTGCCCTCGCCGAAAACCCACACGCCGAGGAATGTCGATTCAAGGAAGAAAGCCAGCAAGGCTTCCACTGCCAGCGGCGCGCCGAAGATATCGCCCACGAAACGTGAATACTCCGACCAGTTCATGCCGAACTGGAATTCCTGTACGATGCCTGTCACAACGCCCATGGCGAAATTGATGAGGAACAGTTTTCCCCAGAACTTGGTCATTTTGTGATAGGTCTCATCCTTGGTCTGATAATAGCGCGTCTGCATATATGCGACGAACCAACTCAGCCCGAGTGTGAGTGGAACGAACAAAAAGTGATAGACAGTCGTTAAACCGAACTGCCATCTCGAAAGGGTGACTGGGTTCATAATCTCTCCTTCAAAAAATTAAGTATGTGCGCCCTCTGCACATACGAATTCACGCGACCAGACTTTGAGTAATCAACGGAGCACTGGCAGTTTCACGCGCCAAGTCTTCAAATGTGATGGACGCCATCTCGCGCAGCATTGCGGCTTGGACGCGGCCCCACTTCGAGCGCACCGGGCAATTCGAACGGAACGGACAATCGTCCTCGCCCTGGGCTTGCAGGCACTGTGAGAGAAGGATCGGACCTTCAAACGCTTCGACCACATCCCGCAGAGTGATCTGCGCGGCCGGGCGGGGAAGCATCAATCCGCCCTCGCGGCCGGGGAAAGTGTTCAGCAGACCGGTTTTCGCCAAAGCTGCGACAATACGCGTCATAAAAGCCGGCGGGACCAGCATCTCTTGTTGAATCTCTGCGCTGGAAAGGCGTATACCCTCGCCGCGCTTGGCGAGGGCTAAAATCACACGTACGGCGTAATCGGTTTGTCGGTTAATACGGAGCATGTGTTTGATATACCCTTACGGAAACGATAAACGATTACCATTATTGTAAGGATTTAAATTAAAAAACTGATGTGTAATATATCACAATTGAAACATGACAACTGTCATATTAATTGGATACTCATGTCTTATTACGAGAAAGCACGGCCTATGAATGCGATAGAGCAACGTGAAATAAAAAGGCACCACGCAGATGCCTTTTGTTTCTACCTACCCTAGTTTTCTGTTGCACGCTTGGACCCACTTCTCATCCATTTTAGTAAGGCGATTCTTCTTCAGGTTTTCCTTCATCACCCATTGAATATCTTTGTTTTGCACGGACAGCCACTTTTCCACTAAAGGTTTGCCCGCTTCAGGTAAGGCGGCGACAGCTACGCTCCAACAATAGCCCATCGCCTGGCGCAGAATCCGAAAGCCCTCATCTTTTGGATTCTCGACTTTTTGCATGGACTTGGTAATGCCATCCAAAATCTTTAAAACCTGTTGCGCGGCTTTTTTGTCTTTGAGCAGACGCGGCTCGCACAAGGCAGCTGCAGCAGCGCGTTGTTCGAGCCAATTCCCTTGACTCCACGTTTGCATTTCTTTCAACAGCAATTGCATATCTTCATCGCCGACGAGTTGTAATCCGGTCGCTACTGCTTCGCGGACTCGCCAACGCGAGTCGGACGCGTAACCGCGCAAACGCGCGAACA
>DATKNJ010000114.1:0-6104 GCA_035541395.1 Anaerolineales bacterium | reverse complement strand
ATGCCCTCACCAAAGATCGGGTCTGCACCAGCCGCATCGCCGACCAGCAAGACACGCGGCGCGGAAAATTTTGTGAATGGACTGAACCAGCGAATCGGATGTCCTTTCAGTTCCACTTGATCGAGATCGAATCCATGCCGCTGCATTTCTTCAGCCAATGATTCTTTCAACGCGGGACGTTCCATCTCTGAAAGAAGGTTGGTATCGTAGATTCCCCAGCAGCGCATCGGCTGCCCTTTGACTTGCGTGGGAAAGTCCCATGTGTAACCCGCGATACCCGCGGGAACCGGAAAGAAATCGAAGTAAGCCTGTTCCATTTTGTGACTGTCATGACGAGGAACGTTTGCCCCCGAAGCAATCTCCAATTTACCCGGCGATTGCTTCGCTTCACCTGCGATGACACCTGGTTCGGGAGTCAACACTTCCAACACGCGCGCGGTGTGGACCGGTTCATTTGGCAGCACACTGCGACGCGTGATTCCGTTCGAGCCATCCGCGCCGATGACAACTTGTGTGCGGAATGTTCCGTGATCTGTTTCGACGATCACGCAGTCTTCTAGCGGCTGGACCCTCTTTACAGTTATTTCTTCTCTGATTTCTATGCCTCTGTTTTTCGCTTTCTCTGCGAGCCAATGATCGAACTCGTCGCGGCGGATGATGCGGATGGCGTGCGTGTTCGGCAAACCGACTCGCATGCCTGCCCCCGCGAAATCCAAATGTGCGGCGGAGGCATCCACGTGCGGGACTTCGCTTACATCAAGGCCGAGGCGTTGGAGGATGATCTCTGCGTCGATGACAAGACCGCCCGCGCACAGTTTTGGACGCGGGTAACGCGCTTTTTCGAGGACCAGCATTCGGTCGGTGAGATGCGGGGCCAGTTGTTGAAGATGAAGAGCGGTCGAGAGTCCGCTTGGGCCGCCGCCGAGGATCAGGATGTCTATCGTTTCCATGTAAAAGATTGTAGTAATGAAAGTTGGGAATGTAAAGATATAATTTTAACGAAGCAGATTGAATAAGTGGAGGCCTTATGGCGCGCAAAATTTTTGCATGGATCTTGATCGTGCTGGGCGGACTCTTTCTGTTGGTGAGTGTGGCGGGCATCGCCGCGACCTGGATTTATAACGCGCCGCTGAAGCACGAAGCGACTGCCAAGCTCACCGAGGTGGATGGACAACTCGCGCAAGTGCAAACTACGCTGGAAAATGCGCAGATGGAATTGGACCGCGCCTTGCGGATTGTCGACGCGGCGCAAACGTCGCTGGCCGCGCTGGCGAAACAGTCCACCGACGCGAAGAGCATCATCGACAACGTGAAAGGCGCATTGAACGATCAACTTTTGCCCGGCTTGCAAAGCTCGCGGGACAAACTCAACGCGGCGCGCACTACGTTGGAAAACCTGCGCACTGCATTGCAGAAGCTCAGTTCTCTTGTCGATTTGAGTTTGCCTGACCAAATGCTGATGGATTTGATCGGCTCCGCCGATTCACTCGACTCTGAAATTGCGCGCGTGCAATCTGTGGCTCAGCAGGCTTCGACGTTCGTGAGCGACACATCTTATTTGTTGGGCGGTGACTTGAGCGAAACGCGCGATCACTTGCAAAGCATGTTGACGATGACGAAGGAATATGATGGCAAGATCATCGATTGGCGGAAACAAATCGCGATGTGGAAAGCCAACGCGCCGCGTTGGATCGACGAAGCCTCGATTGGTTTGACGATCTTCTTGTTGTGGTTTGGGATTTCGCAGTTCGGGCTGATCTTGCACGGACTGGCGTTACGCCGCGGGGAGAATCCGCTGGCGGTATTGCATCGAAAAGGTTAGCGTTGCTTTTTATTTCACGCGAAGAAACAAAGAACGCGAAGATTTTCTTCGCGTTCTTCGCGACTCTGCGTCTTTGCACTGATTTAGTTAAGCATACGTGCCGGACCACGTTTCAAAATTGCGGTCGCCGTGTTCGTCTTCCAAGTAAAAGATCACGTAGGTGAGGGATTGATACGGCACGAACTTTTCGTCTTTCGGGTTCTTGATCGCCAGATCGAAATACGAATGCCATGTGCCGGAGTTGAAATACACCTGACTCTGAGAATGAGGCATCGTGCGATCCAAATCGAGAGGCACCACTTCGTGATAATGGGTATGCCCATATACTACATAGTGGGCTTTGTCGGTCTGAAAGGCGGGTTCCTGTAACGCGTAATGAGCGAAGGAGCGCTGCCCTTCGAATATCTTGTTTTGTACCCAGGCAACGGTATCGTTGATAGTCGCAAAGGAAGCGCGTCGCGAGATTTTCACCAGCAGCTCCATGGCATCCACCATATCGAACTGATAGGCTTTATCAGCCTGGCGCACGAAATCGAGCTGCAGATATTCCTCCGCAATCTGGTCCCACACATTTTTCAATTCGGTTTCCATGGCGGGCGTGCCTGCATAAGTTTTGATCTGTCCGCTGATCCAAAGCGGGATGGCCAGCGCGGGACGGATGTTCGCAATGCGCCGCAGGCTGTCCACGAGGCCAGCCGGGAGTTGGTCGCCGAATCGCTTTTGCACCTCGATTGGGAAGCGGTTGCAGACATCCATCGTAAAGGCATCACCGAGCGTGCCGTGATCGCGGCCTTTGGTGCGGTCGTAGTTGAAACTGTCGAAGCAATCGCCGTGACGGCCGAGGACTTTGTAGCGTTCGAATAATTCTTTGAGCACGGGAGATTCGTCTGCGTCATATGGGAACGGGGAATCCGGGTTACTCAACCCAAGCTGTTCGATCATCTCGCGGCGGATTCTGTCAAAGGCCTCGCCTTTGAGGTGGTAATACCAATCGTGATTGCCGATCATGTAATGCAAGCGCACCTTGAGCGGAATCCGCTCGTCGCTTTTCGGGTCGGGCGTTAGATACACCAGTTCGCCATCCGCGCAGCCGCGCAAAATATCAATGGCTTCCTGATTCTCTTTGATCACTGCCCGCGTCACTTCCTGTAGTTTCGCCGCAAAGAGCGGATTGGTCGAGTCACTCCACGGGCGGATGTAGTTCGCGTCGCCGGGCTGTGTATCCAGCCAACGGGCGGAATGAAGCGGGTCGAGAATATCGCCCATCAGCACCACGTCGAGGCTTTGAATCGGGCGGTAGTTCCCATCTTCATCCATGGAGGCGAAGTTGGCCATCTCACGCAAACGTTTGACGAATAGACGGAAAGCACTGGCAGGGATGGACGCGGCAGTGGTTCCATCCCCCAGATGCAGGTCGCTGATGATAACAAGCATGTGTTCCTCCTCAGTAAATATGAATAAATTATAGCCCGGTTGATGCGAAGAACGAAAACAAATTGCGGATTTCAATTCCATAGCATTGTGCTATGGAATGTATCCCGCTTGTCTTTCGCTGTATAATCTGATTGATTAATGTTATTTACGGCATTCGCACCCTGTATGCTCGTAGAAAGACGAGGTAGCGATGTACAACCAATTGCCTGAAGCGCGGCCCTCCACTCCGAAATTTGCCATCATTGCGATCATTGTTCTCGTCCTGGGTATCTTCACCCTGTTTTTTCTTTTAAAGACCAGAACGTTTTCTTATTCTTCCCCACAGCGTATTGTCTACGCACCGGCAACGCAAGTTTACACACCGGGCAAAGCGGTAACCTTGAGTGTGGCGAACATCACCGTGTATGTGCCGGCTGACGCAACCAATTTGCAGGGCACCTTCTCGATCATCCAGCGCGATCCCACTGACTTTGTGGACGCCAACACCTCCGATTGGACTCGGCCGCAAATTGTCAACGTGGAATACCTGGATGAAAGCGGTTCACCTTATTCACAAGTCATCTTTTTCCATTCCATCGAGGTCTGTTTCAACCTGGCGCCAGTGGTGTGGCGCGATTATGGTCTGCATCCCGATCATTATCTGATTCAGTATTATGCAGAGGATCAGACGCCGCCTTACTGGCAGACGTTGGCCATGACGACTCACGTGGATCGATCTCAACTGTGCGGATTAAGCCCGCATCTCTCGACCTTTGGGTTGGCCGCGTATGAGATACCGCAGATTCCGATCACGGGTGCAACTGCGATCGAGACTTTGAATCCAACGCAGATCAGCGCGACAGCGTACGCGAAATCCAGAGGCGGAGGGATATTAACTCCGATCCTCCCCACCCCTGTGCCATCCAAGACTCTGGTTCCCAGTAGAACCCCAGTTTTCAGCCAAACGCCTGTGCCTCCGACAGCTACTACTCCTCCAGTCGATACAGCAACCCAACCCCCGGTAGATACGGCAACTCAGCCTCCAGCAGATACAGCAACTAATCCCCCTGCAGATACTGCTACTAATCCTCCAGCAGATACAGCAACTAATCCCCCCGCAGATACTGCTACTAATCCTCCAGTCGCTACGAATCCGCCTGAGGCGACCAATCCTCCGGCTACCCAGCCCCCTACGTATCCGAACTAGTATCTTTTTTAGAATTGTTTTCATCGCAAGCCAGTCCACAAACGGACTGGCTTTTCGTTTGTCTTACCCCAAAATATGGGGGGTACCATTTTGGGGTAAGAGCGCATTCCTTCGTAATGCCTTCGCACTTCCTTCGCAGTTTGCTCGCTTTGGCTCGAATGCGCGATTTCCACCGGTGGGGGTTATTGACTATGAACATTTGTTCTACTATAATCTTTATCATGTCCCTCTGGCGATTCTTGAAACGCTGGCTGACAGGTTCGCAGGAAAAGAGAACATACGCCTCCGATGTAGCGGCAGTTGGTCTGCCCTACGTTCCCAAGGAAGACGACCGTTATCAGTTATGGATCTCTCTTTCTCCTCGCGAGCAGGATGTCACCGCGCTGACCTGTCTCGGGTATACCAATCCGCAGATCGCGGCGCGCCTGGGCTTATCGGTTGAAACGGTGAAGAGCTATCTCAAAATTGTCCTGGTCCGATCGGCCTCCAGAACCAAAGCCGATTTACGCGTGCTGTTCGCCTCCTGGGATTTCAGCGAATGGGAGAAGAGACCCGACCCTCATCGCTGGCTGGACTGATCGTTCCCTTCCCCACATTTGCCTCCCCTTTTGATGTGCCCCTGAAAAGGGGTTTTTTAAATTTTGGATTTGACTTACTGTGAGGGGATGAAAGAGCCTACGAACGTTTTCCTGTGCTACTCTCATGTTGACTATAACGCTGTCCGTTCTTTGTACACGCGTCTGCAGCGGGACCGGATCGCTGTCTGGCTGGACAAAGTAGATTTGTCGCCGGGACAGGATTGGGTCGGCGTGATCCGGGATGCCATCCTTCGGAGTGATGTGGTCCTCGTTTGCTTATCGAGAGAATTCAACAAGCAGCGCGGATATCGTCATCAGGAATTAAAGATTGCCCTCCGAAAAGCAAGATCGCTTTGTGAGGATGAGGTTTTCATCATTCCGATTCGATTGGAAGAATGCGAGATGCCTGAGTCGTTGCGGCATTTGCATCGCTTGGATTTGTTCGAGAGAGGAGGTTATGGAAATTTGATTCGCGCGCTGAAAGGCAGTGAATCAAAATAAGTTCGACAGATAATCATGTGATGAAATTCGATTCGCAGAAACATCAGCGCCGGTCCATTCGCCTGAAGGGATATGATTCTTCGCAGGCTGGCGCATATTTTGTGACGATCGTCGTGCGGCAGGGCGAGATGTTGTTCGGGGAAATCGTGAACGGGGAAATGCGATTGAATGAATTCGGTGAAATTGTTCGCGACGAATGGGAAAAGACAATAGCCATTCGCCCTAATGTGGAATTGGGGGAATATGTTGTTATGCCCAACCATTTTCATGCGATATTGGTTTTTGTCGATGGCGTCGTAGGGGCGACCGGCCCGGCCGCCCCTACACAGGCGTATAATTATTTCATCGAGGGAAATCATGCCCGAATCCAAACGCCCTCTCAAAGTATTTCTGTGCCACGCTCATAGCGACGCGGACCGCGTCCGCGCCTTGTATGACCGTCTCACCCGCGGTGCCACGGATATCGCACCCGAAAGGCGCAGGCGATTCGTTCCTCTTCGTTCCTCAGGAACGAATCGGGTTTGACTTGATCAGTTGTGAAACCCAATGAGTGAAACTAAACGCCCCCTCAAAGTCTTCCTCT
>DATKNJ010000113.1:0-4495 GCA_035541395.1 Anaerolineales bacterium | reverse complement strand
CGCGGCTGGCACTTGTCCACGAAAAACTTGGTCACACGCAGCAAGCCGCTATAGAATACCTGGCATTGGCCAGTCTTGTTCAGCGCAGTTCAAGTTCTGAAAAAACGCAAGAGATGGTGGATAAGGCCATCCAGCTTGTTCCCAACAGTCCGGAAGCGCGACAGGCTCAAACCCTGCTGAAAACTGGTCAACTGCTGCCCAAACCCGTGCGCGTCAAAGGCGGGACGGGGCCCATCCGAATGGCACAGGTGAAGCAATTACAGGAACCGAGTAAGCAAGCTGCCTCCGGTCTGGACCCGATTGCTGAGGCGCGCCAAAAAGCATTGACTCAACTGGCAGAGATTCTCTTCGAATTCTCCGATGACAGCCCATCCGCACAGCAACGCCGCGGCCTGGCCGCCATTGTGCGCGGGACAGGTCAATTTGGCGGGCAACAGGGCGAGCAAACCAAGGTCGTTTTGCATCTCAGCCAAGCCATCGACGCGTTGAGCAAGAATCAGGACGCGCAAGCCGCAGAAGAATTGGACCGCGCCCTCGATGCCGGGTTCAATCATCCTTCGCTATATTTCCTGTTGGGTATGCTCTATTCCAAAAGCGAACGCGTCGAAAGTGCGCAGCGTTATCTCCAACACGCCATCAAACACGATGACTATGGCTTGGGCGCGCGACTCTTGCAGGGACAGATTTTATTCAAACGAGGGCAGGTCAAACCGGCCGCAATCGAATACCTGGAAGCTTTGAGATTAGCCGACTCGATGGTCGTACCCGCTGAACAATCGGATGAGATTCGTCAGTTGTACGAACCGTTGGTTGAGGCCCAGGAAAACCAGGCCGATGAAACAGCTGCGCGGCGTCTGTGTGAAAACGTGACCGGCTTGCTCATGCGCGCGGATTGGCGCGATCAATTACACAAATCGCGCGAGCAACTTCCCAAACAGGATGGCGGCATATTGGTACCACTGGCTGAAGTGTTATTGCAGACTCAATCCAGCCAGGTGCTTGAATCCATGAACCGCGTTCATCAATTGGCGCGTACCGGCGCATTGCGCTCCGCGATGGACGTGGCCTTTGATGCCGTCCAACATGCTCCGGCCTATTTACCTTTGCACACGTTGATCGGCGATTTGCTGATTCAGGAAAACCGCCCGGAAGACGCCATCACTAAATTTGAAGTGGTGGCCGAAGCATATAGCGCGCGCGGCGAAGTCAACCAGGCTACGAAATTGTTGCGCCGCGTGATTCAACTCGCGCCCATGGATCTGGCAGCTCGCACGCGCTTGATCGATCAACTCGTCTCGCGCGGGCAAGTGGATGAGGCCGTCAACGAATACATGGAACTGGCCGATATTTATTATCGCCTCGCGGAATTGGATATGGCGCGCAAAACATATACCACCGCCCTGCGCGTCGTCCAGCAGGCCAACGCTGACCGAAGATGGAACGTGAACATTCTGCAACGCATGGCCGATATCGACATGCAGCGTTTGGATTGGAAACAAGCTTTACGCGTCTTCGAGCAAATCCGCACGCTGCGCCCGGACGACGAAACGGTTCGCAAACAATTGATCGAACTCAACCTGCGCATGGCACAACCGCAACAAGCCATGGCCGAGTTGGAAAACTTCACCACGTATCTCGAAAGCAATCGTAAGGGAGATCAAGGCATTGCCTTCCTCGAGGGACTGATCAAAGAGCACAGCGACCAACCTTTACTTCAACGCGCGCTGGCCGAGCAACTTCATCGCGCTGGCCGCACCGAAGAAGCCGTCTCCAAGTTGGACGCGTTGGGTGAATCCCTTTTAGCGGATGGCAAGAAGAAAGAAGCAGCGGATATCATCAACCAGATCGTCCGCATGAACCCAGCAAACGTGGCAGACTATCGTCAACTGCTCACACAAATCCAAACCGGAACAAAATGAAAAAACCTCGCGTCAAGCGAGGATTTTTTCATTTCTGCTTAACCTCGAGTGCTATAATCGCGCCGACATTGTAAATATTTGGAGGCGTCTGTATGCCAAAGACTCAAAATCGAGCCGTGATGATCTGGCTCTTTATTTTTGCTTTTTTCGTGGGCTTCATTGTTTTGTGGGGAGGCTTCACGCGCTTGACTCGTTCAGGGCTTTCGATTGTCCAATGGAATCCGATCAGCGGCGCCATGCCACCTATTGGTCAGCAAGCCTGGCAGGAAGAGTTCGCGCAATATCAAAAGACGCCCGAATTCCAGAAAGTCAACTTCAACATGACTCTGGATGAATATCGCTATATCTTTTACATCGAATGGTTTCACCGCAACCTGGCGCGCAGCGCGGGTCTCGTGTATGCCATCCCGGTTTTCTTCTTTCTCTTCACTAAACGAATCCCGTGGAAAGAATTCGGCATTTACTTTTTGATCGGCATTTTGTTCATCACGCAGGCTTTCGCGGGTTGGTATATGGTGGCCAGCGGACTTGAAGATCAACCGGCCGTGAGTCATTACCTGCTCACACTTCACTTGTTTATTGCGCTATCATTACTCGGTTTGAGTTTTTGGGTTGCGCTGGGCCATCGTTTTGGATTCGCACAAGGGAAAGCCAAATTTTCCACGCCGACCAAATTGGCAATTGCAACGTTTATTTGTGTTTTGATTCAAATTGCATACGGCGGGTTTACTTCCGGACTCAAAGCGGGTTTCATTTCGGATACCTGGCCGCTGATGTTTGGTCAACTCATCCCAAGCGGACTCCTCGGTGCACTTCAACCCTGGACCTTGAATCTAGTCGCCGCGCCCGCGACGGTGATGTTCATCCATCGCTGGTTCGCGTTCGCGGTGCTCGCGATAGCGGTCATCGTTTATTTAACGGTACGCAGGCTCAAGTTCCCGCGTGAAGCGCAGACCGCCGCGCTGATCTTGCTTGGGCTAATTCTCCTCCAAGGTCTGCTCGGAATCAGCATCGTACTCTCTCACGTTCAAATCGCCATCGCATTGACTCATCAAGCTGTGGCTATCACCTTGTTCGCCTCCACAATTTATCTGATCTATCGCTTGCACGCGGCGGATCATCAACTTGCATAAAAAGAATGTCGCTCAGTTGCCTGAGCGACATTCTTTATTGTTATCACACACCACCGGTGGCGCCGGACATTGAAGCAGCGCTGCCGGTTGGCGCGTATATACCGAAGTCTTGTTCGGTTCGATCACAAAGATCGCCAAGGCATCCACATGAGCTAAATGCAGAGTATCCGGGTTGGAAACTGAGCAACCCAAAATTAGAACATCCGCGGCGTTGGGAAAGTACGGCGACTTATCGAGAGGGAATACAACATTATCGGTAAGGCGCGGGCCGATCACGGTCAAGGCCAAACGCGGGAACGGAAACATCTTATACGGATAACCGGAATCAGATTCACCCTTATTGGCCGGATAAAAACGAGGATATAGCGCGCGGCCATAAATGATGACCGAGTTGGGCTGTTGAATGAAATGATCGACAGCCGCAAGTGTCGTATCGATTTTTTGCAAGTCTCCTGTTTTATCCAATTGAGCGAGCGCGTTCTTCGCCTGCGCTGGAGAATATCGCAGGGGAAACATGCTATCGGTAATAGTGGGACTCAAACCGATCACGATGAACAGTGCAAAAATGCCAAGTGTCTTCATCGTAAAGTGCGAATCCCATTTGAATTCATCAGAAGGCAAGGCCGCGCTTTCACTGACGAGAATCTTTCGCTGGAATATTTCAAGAATCAAAAAGACAATCTCAAATACTCCAAACAAATAATAGATAAATACAATCCAATCCACGGGAATGATATAGCGTCCGCCTGACGTGCGGCCCAACGCGTTCGCCAATTGATATGTTAGGAAAATAAAAAGCGGGGCCAAACCAGCCAAACCGAGTCGCTTCCATGCCATGCCCAGCCCAAAAGCCAGCAGGATCAATTGCAAAAGCAGGAAGGCCGCGCCGGTGCTCACTGATCCATCCCAATTCTGTTGCCAATAAGGAAAGATAACTTTCACCGTATCGCGCAAACTATAGAAATAAGGAGAGGCCGGCAGAGATAAAAACGAAGTCAACAGGTTATGAAAGAAATGCTTAGGGACAAATCCCAGACTCGCCAAAGCTTCTGCGCGAGGAGACGTGGTTGTCTGAATTGTAGAAGCCCGAAGATTCGAATTTGAAAGAGAGACAGAGATAGGCAAATCTTTCGCGCTTGTGGTGGTCAGCGGGAGACTCACCGTTGGCGATGAAGGTATCTCGCTATGATATCGCAGCAGAATTACATTACGAATCTTAATATAGTAGGTTTCCAGAAGGAATGTATTGCTTGGCAAGCCCCATGGCAAAATGCTGGCAAGAAAAATCGCTATCAAACTAACGCCCAGCGCGATGGCCAGGCTTAATTTATGACGATAAACGATCAATACTAAAATCCCAATCGGGATGAAAAGCAAAAGCACGTTCGTCCGCACCAAGGACAACAACCCAATCAGCCCACCGGCCCAAAAAACGAAGTAACG
>DATKNJ010000112.1:0-4441 GCA_035541395.1 Anaerolineales bacterium | reverse complement strand
CAGTCGGTGCATACGGCGTAGAGGCTGCCACAGAGGCAGAAGTGGCAGATGTAAGATAAGCCTCTACACTCGCGGTGAGCAAACCGGCTTGTTGCAGCGCTTGTCGCTGGGATTGAATCGCAGGAACGACGCGCGTATAAGAGTCCACCCCACTCACGGTCTCCAAGACGGAAACCGATGCCAAGTAATCGTTCATGGCGCGGGTATTGAGAAGCGAATTGTGCGCGACCAAAAGCCATTCGTGCAGGCGGCGCTGCGAAATGGCAACATCCACACCCACCGGATCTGTTGAAAAGGTGCGCCAGATTTGTTCACTGGCCAGTTTCAAGGGGTAATCTGTATCGCCCGGCAAAGCAGATTGAGCGTGAGCCGTGCCCGTAATCAGAAATACAACTACCATCAAGGCAAACGCCAACGCAGTGCGTTGGAACATGGGCATCGCACTGCGCGCTTGGCGCGAGTGAATCCGCGCGTGCTGAATCACTGCAGAACGAGTATAGGCATTGAACGTGGGCGAGGGCTTGATGTTTTGTCCGCGATTGAGCAGGTGCACAGTCCGCAAGAGCGGCCTTAAATGTTTGGCATGATCGGGATATCGCACCAGGCATTCATCCACGGTGGTATCGCTGCCGGAAAGCATCTTAAGACTTTCGCCCAGGGCCTGATGGAATTCGGTCATATCAGGTTCTTCTCTTCCAAATGCCCGGCCAGCATTTCCAACGCCTGGACTTGCAAAGCGTCCACATCGCTTTCGCGCTTCATCATCATGCGCGCAATATTCTTATTCGGCAGTTTTACAATGAACTTCAAGATCAGGACTTGTTGCTCTTCCTGAGTTAAAAATTGCAAGCCATCGCGCAAGGCTTGCAAATCGAACATACCCTGAACTTCCTCATCCAGGTAGCGCCCCCTAAACGTCAGTGAAAGTTTTTGGTTAGCAGGAATGGTGGGAGTTTTATGAGTTTGGTGATAAACCGCGATCTGGTTTTGTGCGATGGAATACAGCCACTCGATGAAAGGTGATCCAAAGACCGGGTAATGATCCAGTTCTTCCCAAGCCTTGAAAAAAATCTGAAACGTTATCCCCTTGGCAACACTATCGTTCGGGACCTTGAAATAAACATAACGGTACATCCGCTCAACGTATGCATCGTACAGTTGCGCAAACGCGTCCACATCGCCAGCTTTGGCCCGGCGAATCAAGCGGCCTTCTGCCAGCAGCGTCCCCACGGAGCGTTTGACATAACTCAAATTCATATCTGTTTTGCCATCAACAAACCGCTCACTAAACAGTCGCGACCAAGACAGATCCAAGCATCCAAATTCTACTTCCGCGCAACGCAATTTTAGTATACACTCGATTTGTAAAAACTATATCATAAATTTCATTGCAGACATCCGTACAAATGCGGATAGACAACAGTCCACAAACTACTCTCGACCTAGAAACCTTCCAACCTGCTCAAATCAGCCACGCCACCGGATAAATGTGCAATTCTCTGAAGCAATCCGAGACGATTTTCTTTGAGCACTTTTTCCTCAGCCATCACCAGAACTTTATCGAAGAAGGCGTTGACTGCCGGAATCATTGGTACAAAGGCATTCAGGAAGTCATCTACGCTTCCCCCCGCCCTCGAAGTGGATTCCGCTTTCTTGAGCGCCGCGAACAGGCCGCGTTCCTCCTGCTCGGCGAAAGCCTTTTCATCAACTTTGAACTTTTCCTTTTGATCGCGCGTAATGCGGACGCATCTCGCAAACGCCGGCAAAACAGTAGACCAATCCTCACGCGTCACCCAAGCTTGCAACTGCTTCACCGCCCGCGCGGAACCGGCGGGGTTATTCGATTGCATCGCCAGCACCGCGTCGACCACATCATATTTGTAGCCCATATCCTTCAAAGCGACGCTCAAACGGCCTGCGATGAAATCCAGGATTTGCTTTTGTATTTCCGCGTTGACTTCAATAGGCTGTAACTTGGCAGATTTCACGACCGCATCCGATAAATCAAAGTCAACACCATGCTCAATCAATGGCTGCACCACACCGATCGCGGCGCGGCGCAAACCGAACGGGTCTTTTGCACCGGTCGGAGCCAGGCCCGCGGCGAACAAACCAACCAATGAATCGATGCGGTCCGCCAGCGCCACCGCGAGGCCGATCTTCGATCCCGGCACAGTTTGATATTGCTCGGAAATGGCCTGCGCCACTTCAGCGGATTCGCCGGAACGCAGTGCATATTCGCCGCCGATGATGCCTTGCAGGGAAGTCATCTCCGTGACCATCTGTGTGACCAGATCGGCTTTGGCGAGATAGACCGCGCGCGCCAGATATTTGATCTGTGTCGGTTCCTTGAAGCCAAGCATCTCACCAAGCTCCGCGCCAAGTCTCAACATGCGGTCGGATTTATCCAGCATCGAACCGAGCTTGGTATGGAAAGTTAATGTAGAAAGTTTAGGACGATATTCTTCGAGCTTGAGCTTGAGGTCTTCGCGCACGAAGAAATTTGCATCTGCGAAGCGCGCGCCGAGCACGTGTTCGTTGCCATCACGGACGATATCAATATGAAGATCGTCGCCGTTACGAATAGCGATGAAATGGGGTAGCAAGGTTTTGCCCCCCTCTTTCTCTTCCCCCAATTTCAAAGAATTTGGGGGAAGACGGTGGGGGGTAACAGGAAAATACCGCTGATGTTTCTTCATTACCGAGATCAACACATCGCGCGGCAAGGCCAATGATTCTTCATTGAAGCCGCCCATCACCGCCGTTGGCATCTCAACGAGATTGGTCACTTCATCCAGCAAGGGCGACTGGCCAGTCGCCCCTACATAATCGAATATGGCTTCGCCGCCAACAAGCAAAGCCGCTTGATTCACTTGTTCTACAATCGAGGCTTTGCGTTCTTCTTTATCAAGCACGATGCCTGCTTTGCGAATCAAATCGAAATATTGATCGGCAGCAGGGATTTTGATTTCCGGTGAATCATACGGACGCAGTCCGCGTGAAACATTTCCAGAGAGGACACCCGCGTATTCGAATGGAATGACTTGATCGCCAAGCAAAGCCACGTACCAACGAATCGGACGCGAGAACGAAACGCCCGAGTCATTCCAACGCATGGACTTCTCAAACTTGATGCTCTCAATTAACTTGGGCAACGCTTCGGCCAACACTTCAGGAGTCGCGCGGCCTTTTTGTTTGACGACGGCAAAGACATACTTGCCTCCACCTTCCTCACGGATCTCGAGCGCTTGGGTGTCCACGCCGTTCTTCTTGGCAAAGCCCATCGCAGCCGGAGTTGCGATTCCGTTTTTATCGAAGGCCTTATCCGCGGGCGGGCCTTTGACGAGGTCTTCGCGGTCGGGTTGGCGCGGGCTGAGATTCGCTATCGAAACGACCAGCCGCCGCGGGGTCGAAAAGACGCGGACATCGCCATGCGTGAGATTCAGTTCATCGAGCAGGGCCGGGACGCGGGTGGTCAAATGCGCGTGAGCCGAGTCGATGTCGTTCGCAGGCAGTTCTTCGGTTCCGATTTCCAAGAGGAACGAGGCAGGCTTTGAAGGGAAAGAGGAAAGAGGAGCGAGGTTTTTTCGTCTTTCTTCTTTCGTTTCTTTTAGCAGCGGATATTCCGCTTCCTTGCGCTGCGCCTCATATCCTTCGGCCACGCGTCGCGCCAGCTCGCGCATGCGACGGAAGAAGGCCTGACGCTCGGCCACGCTGATCGCGCCGCGCGCATCGAGGATGTTGAACGTGTGCGAAGACTTGAGCACGTAATCGTGTGCAGGGACGAGCAAGCCCTGTGCGAGACAGGCATCGGCCTCGGCGGAGAAGAGATCGTACATCTGGCGGGCGCGCTCGACATCCGCCACCTCATAATAATATTTGGAATGTTCGAATTCTTCGCGGCGGCGGATTTCGCCATACGTGATGCCCGCACCCCATTCCTCATCCCAAATGGCTTTGGCGTTATTGAGCGCGATCAGAATGCGTTCGAGTCCGTATGTGATCTCAACCGAAACGGGATTGAGCGTGACGCCGCCCATTTGCTGAAAGTACGTGAACTGTGTGATCTCCTGTCCGTCGAGCCAAACCTCCCAGCCGAGTCCCCAAGCGGAGATGGCGGGCTGTTCCCAGTTATCTTCCACAAAGCGGATGTCGTGCTGACGCGGATCAATGCCGATGGCTTTAAGCGAGTCGAGATAGATTTCCTGCGGATTGCCGGGATCGGGCTTGAGGATGACTTGATACTGCGTGTGCAGTTGAAAGCGATTCGGGTTCTCGCCATAACGTCCATCATCCGGGCGGACGGAGGGTTCCACGTACGCCACATTCCACGGCTCGGGACCGAGCACGCGCAGAAAGGTGTTGGGATTCATCGTCCCGGCGCCGACCTGGGTGTAGTAGGGTTGGGTAATCAGGCATCCGTGCGATGCCCAGAAGTCTT
>DATKNJ010000111.1:0-9264 GCA_035541395.1 Anaerolineales bacterium | reverse complement strand
GAAAATGTTTGGCGGTAAAGGCACAGCGGATCAGCTTGCTTATTCGATTGGTGCAATTATTGCTCCGTTTGCCATGGTGGCTGGTGTATTTAGTTTGCTGGGCGCTATTCCGTTTGTAGGACTTTGCTTTAGTATTGTGCTTTTTGTCGCCGGTATTTATATTGTTGTCCTGGAAGTGATGGCGGTCAAAGGCGTCAATCAATTTGGTTGGGGCCCGGCCATTGGATCGTTGTTCATCCCTGCTTTGGTGATCGGCTTGATTTGCGGTTGTCTGGCTGCGATTGGCGCTGTTGCGCTTGGCTCAGGTCTTCGTAATATGCTTCAGCAGTTCCAGTCTGGAGTTCAATAATTTTTTTCAAATCGATCTGATAAAAATCTCCCGCAAAAGCGGGAGATTTTTATTGCCAGTTTAAAGCTTGATGAATACAACTGAGGCACGGGTATAATGGCTCGAATCGAGGTGACAAATTTGTCGAAACGATACGAAACTGAATTAGGTGAACTTCTGCGCGCGCGTGGTTTGAAATTGGCGTTGGCTGAGTCTTGCACCGGCGGTTTGATTGCTGACCGGATTACGGATATTCCTGGCTCTTCCGATTATTTCATCGGTGGTGTGGTTGCGTACGCATATGAAGCCAAAGTCGGTTTGCTGAATGTTTCATGGGACACGCTCAAAGCGTACGGCGCGGTCAGCCGCGAGACGGTTTTGGAGATGGCGCGCGGTGCGCGGAAAGTTTTCAGCGCGGATTTAGCTATCAGCGTCAGTGGGATTGCCGGCCCGGGCGGTGGAATGCCCGGTAAACCGGTTGGCACCACCTGGTTCGGTTTGTCCACTGCGGACGGCGAGTGGACGCGCAAGTTGATTTGGGAAGGTAATCGTCGCGCCAACAAAGAAAGCTCGGCAGATGCCGCTTTGAAATTTGCTCTTGATTATCTGCGCGGAGAAATCGAGTGAAAGCTCTCGTGATTGTCTCGGCCAACGCGGAATGGCGCGTGGTCAAAGAGCTTTATCCCGATTTGATTCTTGAGCAATCTCCGTTCGGCGAATTCGCGGACTTGACACTTGACATCTGGCACCTGACACTTTTTCACGGCGGTTGGGGAAAAGTCTCGGCCGCGGCCAGCGCGCAATATGCGTTGGATCGCTTTCAACCCGATTTGCTTGTCAACCTCGGCACATGCGGAGGATTTGCGGACCGAATCAAAACGGGAACAATTATTCTTGTCGAACAAGCGTTGATCTACGACATCATCGAGCAGATGGGCGATGGTGCGGAAGCCATCGAACACTACGCTTCATCCCTCGACTTGAGCTGGCTTCCGTCAAAGCTGCCGTATCCCGTCTCGCGCGGACTCCTCGTCTCCGCTGACCGCGACATTGTCGCCGAGGATATTCCGATGTTGATCGAAAAGTATGGCGCGGTTGCCGCGGATTGGGAATCGGGCGCGATTGCCTGGGTTGCGCAGAAAAATAAAACTCGTTGTCTTATCTTGCGCGGCGTGAGCGATTTGGTCGGCGGCGATGGGGGAGAAGCGTACGGCAATCTTGAGTTGTTCCATCAACGCACGAAGATGGTGATGAAACAACTTTTTGATCAATTGCCCGATTGGCTAACTTGTATCGAGAAGCCGGTGGTTGAGTAGCAGCGCTTTGCGCCGCATATCGAAACCATTAGTTATTGCGCGGGATTCAACACTCGTCCTACAAATAGGATTTGACCACTGGTCGCATCGCGGATAATAAAAATAAACGGGCGGTCAATCGTCAAGCTGACACTGGGCAGCAACGCGCTTGTAGCTCGCATGATCACACCCGTTGCAGCCGCGGCTTCTGTGCCTTTTTCATCCACGGCTACGAAGGCTTTGTGCACCACATCGCTGATCGACAGATCGCGTTGGCCGGTCATTCCGGAGAAATCCGCAGCGTTCGGATCAAAGGCGTCTTTCATGCCGAGCGATTCGAGCGGTTTGCTCAAACCAAATTCGCTGCTGTAGGTGAACTTTGGAATCCCCAAATGGACTCGATTGGGCTGCAAGCTGTTGAGAATGTCGTTGAGCTTTTGACTGTCCAACGCGCCTTCAAATGAATCGAATTTGCCTGAGTCTGGCACGAGCACGTCCATCGCAGCAGTGTCGCCCGAATATGGTAACTCTATCGCTTGATAGCCATCGCCCTGCACGTAGGGCAGCCCGGACAGATCCGCATACATCATCTTGACTTGAGTCTGCGAGCCGTCGAGTAAGTTAAACTGCGAGTCGCTGGTGCTGTTTGGATCAAATGGGGTGTCCCAATCGGCCTTGAAATAAATCGCATTGACCAGCACCATACGCGTATCGGAATTCACTGTGCCTTGCGGCAGTAAGTTTTGAATCTTGTTTTTGGTTTGGTCGCTGACCCACTGATTGATGTCTTTACGGGCCGGTTCGTATTGATGGATGAAATCCGCCAACTGAATCCCCGCGCCGTAATCGCGTGCAATCAAATCAAGATAATCCTGTTGAAACTTATAAGTTTGTTCGGCCCATAACGAGTTGGCGATGTTGAGTTGTAGAGGCTGTTGATCTTGGTTCTGAGATTTCCCACTTTGTGCCAGCTTGAGATCGAGCGCGTTCAACGCAGAATGTTCGCGATCCTGCGGCAGAAAATGCAGCGCTTGCATCATTTGGGATTCGGTCTCGCCGCGCGCACCAGCATACGTCATGGCGAGGGCGAGGGAAATACTATACGGAGACAGGATCAAGTTTCCGTCTTGATAGCGAAGCGATTGATACAAATCCAATGCGAAGGCGTTGTTGCCATCCACCGCGGCGGCAATATCGCTTTGTGCAACAGACGGATGCGTATCACGTTGTAGATTGGACTTGGCTTCTTGCACGGAAACCCTCGAGCTGCAGGCCGCCAGCAAAATGCTTACCGCGACCAGCATGGAAATATTTTTGAAAAAAGTGTTTTTCATGGCTCCTCGATTCGATGCGGATACCTTGAGGACGCCTTGAGCGCGATTTTGTTCCAAGGTTAGTTGTTGTGCGCCGAATTATAACCTTCGATTTTGTTTCCCGCTTCTTTCAAACGCGCGCACAGGACTTGCATCACGGCCAAACTTACATCCGGGCGTTCGCGCAACAGGCCTTCAAAACTCTTTTGATCGATGCACAGCACGCGTACCTCGCCGATGGCTTTCAACGTGGCGATGCGCGGTTCGCGGCTGATGATGGACATTTCGCCAACATATTCGCCCGGTTTGCGCCGCGCCAACTCGACCTCGACCTGATCTCTGGCGGCCGTGACTTTGACTTCGCCTGACGCGATGATGAACATTGCGTCGCCGCTTTCGCCTTGATGTACGAGTGCATCACCATCGGTGAACAGGATTTCTTCGGCAATGGCGGCCACTTGTTTTAAGTCTGCGGGCGAAAGCTCAGCGAACAACGGCACGCGCCGAAGAAAGAGAATGCGATCCATCATCGAGAGTGTGACCAGTGTGTCCATGGTTCCTCCACGTGCGGTCTCGCGCACGAATGCGTTCGAGTCGGATTCGGCGAGTTGCTTTAAAGTAGTTGAAAGCGATGACTCGTGTTGTGCTGCGTATGCAGCGCAAGCGCGCAGCCAGTCATCAGAGTCGTTGAGCAGTGTAGTTAGATTGACTACTTCGATTCTTGAATCGAGTTTGGCAGGCGAATCATTTTCATTGCTTTCGTCCCACAGCGCGGTCAAAGGTTGAATGATCTCACGCCAACCCGCACCGACCGAGTCCAAAGTTTCAAAGGCGTTGGCGCGTTGCGTGCCATCTTTGCTTTGCAAATTTTCTATGGAAAGCAAGAGCGCCTCGTGCTCTCCAAGCAAACTAATCGCCTCCAGGGCGCGCAAGCTATGTTCACGCGCTTTGCTGTGCAGCGAATCGGCCAGGAGCATTTTGGCAGGTTGATTATCTTGTTTGAAGTCGCTTCCTAACTTGGCGTAATGCAAGGCGAGTTCTTTGGAATCAAATGCAAATTTGTGAATGGACTGCGCGCTCGATCTTGTGTCCAACTGTTGAAGTGCGAGCAACGCGCCGCGCGCGTGATGTGAATCGTTGAGCGCGTTCGTCAATGGCTCGAGCGCGGCTTGACCAATTTCGCCTAAAGCTTTGGCGGCAGTTTCGACGATGCTGAAATTTGAATCACCCAACGCGGCAATCAGCGCTGGAATTGACTCTGTTTCGTTCGCGCGCGCCAAAGCAGGAATCGCTGCACGCCGCACCGCAATTGGCGTGGAGGCATCTTCCAATTGTTCCTTGAGAAATTCAAATGTGTCCTCGTCGGTGACTTCGCCGAACGCGGTCAAGGCTTGCACGCGCTCATCGGTTCCGCCACGCTCGGCTTTGTTGCGCAAAAATTTTCGAGCTTCGGTTTGAACTTTATCATCTATTGGTGCGCGCAATATTTCGACGGCCGCGCGGATTCCCACACGCGAATCGGGATCGTTCATCAACGCCGGGAGAAAATTTATAAGATGTGATGAGTCAGCGCTTCGCGCGAACACGCTCACTGCTTCTATTCGGACCTCGGAATCTGTATCGCGCAAACAAGCGATGATCTCACTTTGAGCGGATTCCGCCGCGCCGCGGCTTAGTCCGCGTAAACAGGCTGCGCGTACCAACGCATCCGAATCACGTAATCCGTTGATGAGCACGCGCGTCGCGTCGTCGGTGGCGATATGCCCGAGGATTTCAGCGGCCACGCGTCGGGTCGCGGGATCCGGGTTTTCCATCCCATGAATGACTGTTTGCACGGCCAACGCGTCTTGTCGAAATCCGCCGAAAGGTTGATCTTCGCTGAAGAAAATATGAGGGCGGCCCGCACGCAAGGCCTCGACCAATGCTAGGTTGTAACCGCGCCGCGCTTCCCAAATCGTATATATGCAAAGCGCGGCCGCGCCGAAACCAATCCAGTAAAGTTGTTGAGGTGAAAGCGTATGTTCGCCAATCAGTAGAACAAAGCCCGCGATGAACGTACCAGCTTGCGAGGGAACGCCGTTGATGAAATTGCGAACCTGATCGCGGCGTTCAGGCGGGACAACGTTGAAAACGGCTTGATAAGCCGGATCGGCAACACCAGAAAGCCATAGCACTTGTGTAAAGCGAAATGCGAGAATCAGCACAAAGATTGGATACAGCGCCAGAAGTCCGAAGCCGAGAAAATAGATGCCGGTAAAAATGAGCAGGCAAGCCATGATGCCGAAGCGCGCCATCAAGCGATTGGCGAGAAAGAGTGAAGCGATGAAGGCCGCGGCAGTTGTGACTCCGTTGAAGAGACCTAGGAAGGAAGCCAGCGCGTCTTCGTTGACAAAGCGTTCCGTGGCGGCCTGCGAGAAGGGCAGGGCAATCGAAAAGTACAAGACCGAAAATAAAACCGTCGCGGCGGAAATCCAAATTAGAAGGTTGGACTTGCGCACGTATTGATAGCCGCGTCGGATTTCGGCGATAACGCTGGGTGGTTTGTGCCGCGAGGGTGACGCGATCTGTCCGTTATTTTGAAGCAATGCGCGGCTGAGAAAGAAAGCGGTCACTAATATGATTGCCCAGGCCAGCAATAGATTTTCCGATCCAAGCCAGGCAACTAATAATCCGGTGATCAAGCCTCCGATGACCGATCCTAAAATACGACTGGCATTGAAGAGCGGAAACAAACGTTTGGCCTGACGCGTGTCACACACAATCCCTGCGATGCCCCAAACAAGCAAACCAACCAATGAGTTGACGATCTCTTTGCCAAGCCACAAGACCGGATACATCCAATTGAAATGACTGAGCAGCGCGATGCGCCCTGCGATCAGAATCATGGCGAGAACTGCAGGCATCGCCATGTAAAGTAGTTCGCGCCTTAAACGGCCGAGAACGGCGGTGATTCCGAACGAAGTCAGGATGGCCGTGATTCCCAGCCCCATGTACATATATGGCAGATACTGTGTGCCGAAGCGCGCGAAGAATAAAGCTTCGATTCCCGTGCTGCCGAGTGTTTCTCCTGCGGCCGTGGATAACATCACACCCATGACGAGAACCGCCATGCGGCCTTCTCCGCGACGAATGGAGAGCAGGTTGGCGAGTCGATTCATGGCGCAGTTTTCATGTAACTCATGGAAGCGGCGAGCAAAACATATTCATGCTGGGTTTCGTTCACAGTGATTCTCTCTGCGCCTTTTCAAATTCCTCGCCCGCCAATTGCGTGGCCAGTCTCAGCGACTTGTCATATTTGAACACATAATGCATCATGAAACGCGCGGCCGGACGGCGAAGAAACCTTGGCAGCGGCAAGTGTAACTGCATGGTGTCGTGGAGGCGGGTTCCGCCATTTGGTAACTGCTCGAGGCGGAATGTTTCGGAGAACACTTTCTTGTTGTTTTCAAATGAATCGGTGGTGGAATAGTCAAACGGATGCCAATCCAGAATCATTTCTGTGTTGAGCGATTTACCATGTGCACAGTGATTGCTTGCGCCTCGGCCGGCGCGTCCGTTTGGTCTATCACCTGCGAACCAGTGCACCTCTGGCGACCAGAGATTGCGCTTCTCCGGATCCTGGAGCCATTCCCAAGTCAGGGCGGGAGGTGTGGGAAAATCGAATTGAAAAATGACATCTGCATCTTTTTCCTCGATCATGATACGGCGCCCTTCCGTGATCTCTTGATAGCGCCGATGCAAATCGATGTTGCAGGTTTTGATCTTTCCCAAATGCTCATACTCTTCGATCAACTCATATGCGGATTCATGTCCCACCTTCAAATGATCCAGACAAGGTTCGGTCAACATGATATAAGCGCGCCAGCCGGTGGCTTCGTTAAGATGATTCTTTAACAAGCGGTGGACAAGATTGACATCCGAGCCGACCAGTTCGTGAATATCGCGGACCTGTTGGACGATGTAATCACCGTGATGCGCTATGAACTTGAGGTCAAGTGTGGAGATGTTGCGACAGGCATTACAAGTGCAAGTGGTGGCCTTCTTGATGGAAACCTGTCTATCGCGAAACGCGACATAGGTGGATTCCATCAACTCCAATAATGTCTCGCCGCGTTGGATCATTGTTTCAGGCGCATACGCAAAGACCGCGTCCCCCTCCAGTTTGTGAATTTTGAGCACGGTTTCGATCTTTGCACAGATGGTATCCAGCAGGTCGCTTAGAATCTCGTGGGAATGTTCCAGCTCCGTCGCGGCGACGAAGGAGGTGTAGCCTGAGATATCGGCAAGAACAAGATAGCCGTGCTGTGTGTTACTCATAAAATCAGACTGGTTCGGTCGTGATTATACCAGTCGTAAAATTATTACAACTTAAGTTCCATGGAAATTTCGCCCTGCTCATTGTTGTAGCGCGGAATATTGTGAAAGCCCAGTTTATGATAGAACGCGATGGCGCGCGTTTGTTCGGGGCTGGTTTGCAGGAGAATGCGTTTATAGTCTTGAGACCGCGCAAAGTCAGAAAGATGCGAGAAGAGTTGAAAGCCGATTCCCTTGCCGTGATAGGCCTCCAACAGCCACATCCGTTTGAGTTCCGCGGTCGTCTCATCCCATTTGCGGATCGCGCCCGAGCCGATTAATTGATCATCATCCAGCGCGGCAAGAAATAGCCCGCGGTTCTCAAAGTAGTGCGTTTGGACGTGATCCATGTCATCGTATTCGCCTACGCTTTCAAAATGACGGATGCTGTCTTCGAGGGTGCCGTCCCAGCCAAAGATGTTGTAGGCCACTGTCATAATGATGCGTTTGGCGGCGGGAATTTCATCGGGGTGGATGGGTCGAATTGTGATCATGGTCGAAATTTAACCACACGCAGCGTCTATAGTGCAATGCCTGCCCGAAGGAACGGCTTGACCGAAAAGGCCAGTTTCTTTATCATAGCGCCTTGTGCCTATACGGGAAATCCAAACGTTGAAAAGGAAGGTTTTATTTTTTTATGAGCGTAGGAGCTGTACAAATTAAGCAGAGCGGCGGCTTGGAGCAGAAATGGAAAGTGTTGATTTCTGTGATGTTCGGCATTTTCATGGTCATTCTGGATTCGACGATCGTGAATATAGCCTTTCCAACATTGCGCCGCGAATTCGGCGCGACACTGGCCGATGCACAATGGGTGATCAGTATCTATGTGTTGGCTTTGGGAATTACAACACCAGTCGCCGGTTTTCTAGCTGACCGTTTTGGAATCAAACGCGTGTATCTGTTGGGGTTGGCGTTGTTTGCGCTCGGTTCTTTTCTATGCGGCATTGCTCCGTCGCTGGGGTTGTTGATCGCGGCGCGCGCTTTGCAGGGATTTGGCGGCGGCATCTCTCAGCCGCTCGGCCCCGCACAACTCTATCGCGCGTTCCCGCCGAAAGAGCAGGGCACAGCCCTCGGCCTCTTCGGAATCGCTTTGGTCTTTGCGCCGGCAGTCGGCCCAATTCTGGGCGGTTGGCTGGTGGATATCAACCTTTGGCGCGCTATCTTCTTTATCAATGTGCCGATTGGAATCATTGGCGTGTTCCTCGGCTCGCGCTTCTTGCTGGATCATCGCGTGGAAGGAAAGCCGATCTTCGATCCGTTGGGTTTGCTCACCGCCATTATTGGCTTTGGCGCGATTCTGTATTCGGCTTCCATCGCGGAGAACGATGGCTGGACTGGAACGATCACCATCTTGGCTCTTGTCGTCGGCGTGATTGGTTTGATCCTTCACGCGCTGATCGAATTGCGTTGGGCCAAAGAGCCGATGATGAATCTGCGCCTCTTCCTAAACCCGACGTTTCTGAACGCCAGCTTGGTTGGATACGTGGCAACGGTGGCGTTGTTCGGCGCTGAATTTTTGATGCCGGTTTATTTGCAGACATTCCGCGGTCGTTCCGCCCTGGATGCTGGTTTTATTTTATTGGCCGTTGCCGCCACCTCAGGGATCGCGACTCCGTTGGCCGGACGTTTGTACGATAAGATCGGCCCGCGCATGAATATGGTGGTTGGATTCCTTATTCTGTGTGTCAACACCTGGCAGTTGTCTCTTATCACTGGCACAACGCCGATCTCTTACATCGTCTTTCTCTTGGCTTTGCGCGGACTGGCTGTTGGTCTGACGTTGCAAACATCTTACGTCGCGGCTTTGAGCAGTATTCATCTCGATCAACTGCCGCGCGGTTCTTCGCTGTTGAACAGTACGCGCTTTGTGGTGCAAGCCGTGTCTGTTGCAACGCTGGCCACGATTCTCGTCAGCCCGTTATCTCCGGCGGTGAAAGCGCAATCAGACCAGATGCAGGATGCCTTGGTGACCGCG
>DATKNJ010000110.1:0-5596 GCA_035541395.1 Anaerolineales bacterium | reverse complement strand
CGGCGGATGTAGTTAAGAGCATCTTATGCCGCGATCCTGTTTGGAGATTGTATGTTCGTGGTGCGAGTTTATATTGCGCCGAGTCCAATTCAAGGCCTGGGTTGTTTTACAGCCGAGCCGCTCAAGAAAGGACAGGTCGTTTGGCAATTTGACTCGCGCGTCGATTTGAGAATTCCGCTTGCTGAACTTCCGTCGTTCCCGTCAGCCGTGCAGGAATTCCTGACGCGTCTCACATATGTTGAAAAGATCGATGGTGTGGATTACATGGTGTTGTGTGCGGATCAGGCTAAGTTTGTAAATCATTCCGATCAGCCCAATTTGTTGGACTCGGAAGATGGTGCGGTGGAATATGCCGCGTACGATATCGCTGCCAACGAAGAACTGACTTGTAACTATTATGCGTCTGATGAAAAAACTGCCGAGAAACTTGGGCAGGTTTAAATTTTTATCTAAGGAGAAGAATGACCGATCAACATTATTCCTACCTTTCCCCGAAACTTGAGTCGGGAGAATTTCGTGAAAAGGGTGGATGCGGCATAGTTGCCCGCGAGCGAATCGAAAAAGGAGAATTGATTCTCTTGTGGGGCGGTCAAGTCGTCCGCAGGGATGAGATCGACCCGAATATGCCGAACCTGACGCAACGCGTCCTTCAAATCGACGATGGACTGTTTCTGCTTACTCCCGCGGATCTCGAACCCGCGGATTGTCTCAACCATTCCTGCAACCCCAACGCAGGCTTTACCGGACAGATCGGTTTGATCGCCATGCGCGAGATCGAGCCGGGTGAGGAAGTCTGCATCGACTATGCCATGTGCGATAGCGATCCGTATGACGAGTTCGATTGTTATTGCGGCGCGGAAGAATGCCGCGGCCGCGTCACTGGCGACGATTGGAAAGATCTGGAACTACAAGCGCGCTATGATGGATATTTCTCTGCGTATCTTCAGCGCCGCCTGGATGCGATGAAGCTGGAGAAGCACGTGCACGCGCACGTTTGACTTTATACCATTGAGCTTTTAGAAAATCACATTCCTGCCATAAAAGGTGCGAGGGCAAAGACTTAGTCCTCGCACCTTTACTTTATGGTAAACTGCCAGCCATGTCTTCGCCAAAGGCTTTTATTGCACGCGTCTTTTTCGTCGCGCTGATCCTACGCGTGATTCCGGTGATTCTGTCGCGCGGCCTCGGTATTGGCTTGGATGATATGTTTCAGTATGACATGCTGGCGCGCAGCATTGTTTCGGGGAATGGTTACCGCTGGTATACGCTTCCGGATTTGGCCCGGCTTGAAGCGTTCGTTCATTTTGACCTTTCTTCTGTCCCGAATTACGATCCTAAACGCGGCGTGCCGACTTCATTCCGCGCGCCGTTATATCCTGTGTTTTTGGCGCTTGTGTACGCGGTCAGTGGCACAGACTTTACGCGTTTCTTTGCCGCGCGTCTGGCACAGGCTATTTTGCTCGGCGCGCCATTGGCTCCGCTTACGTATTTGGTATCTCGAAAATTCCTGCAACGAATGAATGCATCGCGCCAAAGTCTTGAGAAAGAGCCCTCTGGAAACAACCAAATCGAGCGCGCCTCCCGGACCGCGGCTTCGCTCGTTGCGCTTTATCCGATACTGGTGATTTTTCCGCTTGGTCTTGGCACAGAGAATCTTTTCTTCCCGCTGATTCTTTTATCTATTCTCTTTTTGCTCAAGTCATCTGAATCGCCAACGATTTTTAACTTTTTATTTTCCGGTTTTCTATTGGGTCTCACCGCGCTCACGCGTTCGATCATTCTCTTGTTTGTTGTCTTTGTCATTTTCTGGATTTGGTTCTCGCTCAAAGAGAAGCGCGGCACGTTGCTTACGCTTCTCGCTTTTGCCTTAACAATTGCGCCGTGGATCGTCCGCAACTCGCTGTTATATGGTCATCTGACTGGCATCGAGACTTCGCTTGGCTATAACCTTTACGTGGGTTATCATCCGTTGAGCACTGGCACATTCACCTTCGGCCCTTCACTCGATCTCGTGCCGATCCTCAGTGACTCTGTGCGCGATCATCTTGGCATGCAAAAAGCCCTCGAATTTATTCAAGCCGATCCCGCACGTTTTCCATATTTGGCGTTGCGTCGCCTTGGTTATTTCTTCAACCTCGAACTGCGCGCGCTCACGTATTTCTATTCCAACAATTTGTTTGGTTACATCCCTGCTCCGCTTTTATTGGCAGCGGCTGCGCTGTTCGGTTTGCCGTTTGCGATTTTGACTCTCTCCGCTGTGTTCGGTGTGCTTCTTCTTGCGCGTTCTTCTGTGACATTGCTTTTTGTTTTATTGTTTATAGGATATTTACTTCCGCACGTGTTCATCCTCTCTGAGGAACGCTTTCATTTGACTCTGATTCCGTTTTTTGCGATCCTTGCGGCTCAGCTCTGGACCCTCGGCCTGCCAGCCCTAAAAGCGCGTTTCCGCACCTCGCGCATGATACGCCTCGCGTTCTCGTTGGCTTGTCTCGTCGCTTTGCTTTTGATATTTAATTGGACATATCAATTCACGGGTGATTCGGCAAAATATATTATGTTGCTCGGCCCTTATGGCAATCAAACCTATCTTCCTTATTGAGACTCTATGAAAACTTTGCTCGGCGAAAAACTTCACTTTGACTGGAAAGTCGTTACGATCACAATTGTCAGCACATTGTTGTTAATGATTGACTATTATCACAAGCTCACCTTTGATAAAGGCTTGGATCGCACGATTTTGTATTTGATCGTTCCGCTTCTGTTCACCATTTTGGTTTTTCGCGAGAATCCACGCGAATATGGCTTCACATTTGGCGACTGGAAAGCCGGTATTGTCATTACGCTAATTGCCATGGCGTTGATCGCGCCCGTCTTGTGGTTCGCGGCGCGCGGTGCGGCGATGCAATCTTATTATGAATGGCAAGTAGGTGGTTTGCCATGGAATACCTTCCTGGATTTGTTCGGTTGGGAGTTTATGTTTCGCGGCTGGATTTTGTTTGGCTACGCTCGTAAGTTCGGCCCGGAAGCACTTTGGCTGCAAGCGGTTCCCTTTGCGCTGGCGCATTTGAGCAAGCCTGAAGTCGAGACTCTCTCTACAATTTTTGGCGGCTTTGCTTTCGGCTGGGTCGCTTATCGGACGAAATCATTTTTGTATCCATTCTTAATTCATTGGTTCGTTGGGTCGTTTACCGTTTTGGTGGCGGGAGGCGTCTTTGGCAGATTTTAGGCTTCGCCGCGCGATGGAAACGGAAGCAGCTTCCATTCGCAAATTAATTCATTTAGTCGGAATCAATCCAACAGGTCTGGATTGGAAGCGTTTCGTTGTGGCAATGGACGCGCGGGATGAAATGGTTGGCTGCGGCCAAATTAAACCGCATGGAAAAGATGTCCTTGAGTTGGCTTCGATTGCAGTTGCTCCGGAATATCGCGGGAAAGGCATCGCGCGTGCGATCATCGAGATGTTGCTGGCCGAAACTCCGCGGCCGTTGTATTTGATGTGCCTTTCGCCGATGGGACCATTTTATGAAAAGTTCGGTTTTCAAAATCTCACATTGGAAGAGATGCCAGTCTATTTTCGCCGCATCGCGCGCTTGGCCGGTTTCGCGGATATGTTGTCGCGTTCGGGCGAGTCGTTGCTGGTGATGAAGTTGCAGTAAAATTCAAGAATGCGTTCGGTTCTTCAGGTTTTGATCGGTGTAGTAGCAGGCTTTCTGTTGGCGGGCTTGTTTTGGCTGGTGAGCCGTTTGCCGGCCGGACAGCCGATTGAACTTCAACCCGCGCCAACCAAAACGCCGATTGTCGTCAACGTGGTGGGTGCGGTGCCGCGCCCGGGCTTGTATGAGTTTGCCGATGGCAGCCGCGTACAGGATGCGATCAACGCGGCGGGCGGTTTGCTGACTGATGCCGATACATCCGCGATCAACCTTGCAGCCCGGCTTGAAGATGGTCAGCAGTTGGTGATTCCGTTTACGGGCGGAAGTGTTCAGGGAACGAATTCAAACTCTTCGTTGGGACAATCTACGACTGTGCCTTCTTCCGGCGATTTGGTCAATATCAACACGGCTACATTGGATGAGTTGGATACCTTACCCGGCATTGGTCCAACTACGGCTCAAAAGATTGTGGACTATCGTACACAACACGGGCCGTTTCAGCGCATTGAAGATATTATGAACGTCTCAGGGATTGGGCCGGCCACGTTCGATAAATTACAAAATTTGATTACGGTGGGACAATAATGCGTCTTCTCAGCGCGGGTAGATACTGAAGATTGATTATTTGAAAGGCCAAACTCATCAGCTTTTCGCGAAAGCTATTTAGCTTTGCGCTTACGCCGATTACTGGCTGTCGCATTATTCTTCTTCGAGGCAGCTGGCTTATTAATAACGTGGTAGATAACGATCTTATTTCTTCCAGACCTTTTCGCTGAGTACATGGCTTGATCTGCATGATTTAGGAGGATGCCGAGATTATCTTCAGATCCTTGATTAAGTTCGGCAATTCCGATGCTGGCGGTAAGTGAGAATGAAGACTGATCGAAGCGGAAAGAGTGCGAACTGATCTTGGTTTTTAAACGTTGTGCGATTTGTTTCCCCTGAGTTTGATTGCTGCCTGGCAGGACGATCGCAAATTCATCCCCACCGATACGACCCACGATTTCTTTTGTCCGTAAATTTGCGCGCAGGATTTGAGCGATGTCGGTGAGCATCCGGTCCCCGATCGCATGTCCGTAATGATCGTTGGCGTTCTTAAAGTGATCTACGTCTAATAGAATTGCGGATAAGGGGTATTGTCGTTCGAGTGCGCTTTGAACCTCCATTTCTGCTATCGTGAAAAATTTTCGTCGGTTAAGGATTCCTGTCAAAGGATCGATGGCTGCAAGTTCCTCGAGGGCTGATTCGGTTTTTTTGCGCTCTTCAATTTCGCGTTGTAGTTCTATCGTCTTCAAATACTGAATTTCCGCATCTCGTTTGGCGTTTTCCACTTGATGAATTACCTGAAGATTAGCCATCCTTTGAAAGGTCGTTTCATTGAAGATGGTTTCCTTGACTTGAGAGAACAATTTAAGTTGCGCCAGCGCCTGTTTTAGATCACCCTGGTTTTCGTACATCTCAGCCAAAAGTTCATGACAGCGAGCCTCCTCTGACCGAAAGCCTGTCTGCTGGACAATATCCAATGCTTGAGATAAATTGGCGAAGGCGGATTCTTCCTGGCGTTGTCGAAGATCTGTTTCGCCCAACAGAATAAGCGCCCAAGCCTCGTCTCGTTTTGATTGAACTGATCGTGCGGCGGCCAGATAGCGCTGCAGATATTGACTCGCCTGGATGTATTCTCTCATGGCCAGGTAAGTTTCGCCGACTGTCCCTGCTGCCGTAACAACGAGGTTGGTAAATTTGGTTTCCTCTGCCAATCGTAGAGCATCCAGGCTAGACTCCAGCGCTTTTTGATGGTCGCCATGCGCAATATACGCCAGAGTCATATTGTTCAGAGTTAACCCCTCATATCGCCTTTGTCTCACCTCGCGGCTGAGATGCAATGACTGATCGAACGCGCGAAGGCTTTCTTCTATATTCTTGGAATGCAAATAAATGACGCC
>DATKNJ010000109.1:0-8695 GCA_035541395.1 Anaerolineales bacterium | reverse complement strand
ACTCAGAAGCCTAAAGCGTTGCTTGATCGAATCGTTCTCGCGTCTTCTAATCCGGGAGATTTGGTCGCGGACTTTTTCTGTGGTTCTGGCACCACACCGACAGTTGCTGCTCGCCTCGGACGCCGTTTTATTGCTTCGGATGTAACCTGGCGCGCGGTTCAGACGACTCGCAATCGTTTGGTCGCTTCATCGCATGTGGTTTCCGTTGAGAAAGATACAGCTAATTCATGCGATATGCCGGTTCCGCCGAAAACAAAACTTCAAGTCGATTCAAATTCTGTCCTACTAAAGAGTTCTCTCGATTTGGACTATTGGGAAGTGGATCCGGCTTGGGATGGAAAAACATTTCGGAGTGCGATGCAGGCTGTTCGTCCGATAAGAAGCGGGGAAATTCCTCGTGAATTAAAAATAAAAACCGGGCGCAAGGTCTGCGTCCGGTTGGTAACCGTTCAAGGGGAGCGATATCAGTTACACGTCTAGGCGATAACCAACGCCGCGGATGGTGCGCAGGAATTTAGGGCGTTCGGGGTCAAGTTCGATGGCGCGCCGCAACCAAGAGATGTGGACATCCAGTGTGCGTGTATCGCCGGTGTAGTTTGTTTCCCAAACTCTTTTGAATAACGACTCGCGTTCCACGACTTCGCCATGATGTTCCATCAGGATTTGCAGCAACGTAACTAAACGCGGGGTAAGTTTGGTGCTTTTTCCCAAGGAACGCACGCGTCGATGTTCGACATCTAATCGGACGGGACCAACGTGAATTATGTTTTTGCCATCGCCTGGTAAAAGCGGCTTGATACGATTAACGAGTTTTTGTACCGTAAACGGCAGGATGAGCACCGAATCGGCCACATCTTTTTCAAGACCGTTATCGTTTGCCAGAATTAAGACCACAGGAAGTTTTGAATCTTTTTCGCGCAGTGATTGACAGATACGAATACCGGTACTACGCAGCGAAGCCGCGTTGACTACCGCTACACTCGGACTGGCATCTTTGAGTCTTGCAATCGCCTGAATGCCGTTTTGTGCGGTCTCAACATCAAATCCCTTCTTTTGCAAATCGGATGCAAAAGAAGGGATTTCAGCATGTCTACTTTCAACAACCAGAAGAGTAGCTTTCTTTGCCATAATCAATGGATAATTACTTTTTTTCTCGCGATGGGTTTGTTAAGGTTTGCGTATTATACACCATAATCTTAAGAATTGATTTCCTACGATAGTACTGTATCGAACAAGACATGTCAATCAAGTGTTTGCTTGACTTTACTTTTTCATTGTGGTAACATCGGCGGGCTGATGCGGGGTAGAGCAGAGGCAGCTCGTCGGGCTCATAACCCGGAGGTCGCAGGTTCGAGTCCTGCCCCCGCTACTGAACATCGATCGGAAATCGCCAGGCAGGTTGTATGGCGATTTTTGATTTAAATATCTTTCGACTTTGATCGACATGCATGATCGATTTGGATTGACGCGTTATCTTATTTTTCGAGATCGATGCCGCGCGATTGAAGTGTGCGAACAATAAAACGGATAATGGGATAACCGCCAAGTAGGATGACTAATTCGGAGACGGCTACGCTTCCCGCAAGAATCCAAAAGCCGCCGAGCCCATACATGGTTAGCATCAGACCCACAGAGATGGAAGTGGTCAACGCGTAAACAATCAATGGCAAAAGCGGAAAATGTTTTTTTAATAACGCAAAGATGGAATATGCCAATAGGCCGCCTGCCGCGTCTGTCAGTGGCATGAAGATCAATTCCCATGGACCAACGAACGGACTGGCAAGATTGCCAAAGAATGTTCCGATGCCGATACCAATTGCATAAATCGGATCGAGCAAGGCCATTGCTTTAAACGCTTCAGCCACGCGGAATTGAATCGGGCCGTAACTCAACGGTGCGATCCCAATAGTAAATACAGCGTATAACGCGCCGACAATCGCGGCGCGTACGATTTGGCGAGTGGTTAATTTCATCGGTCGGGAATGCTTTGGATCACCATGCGCAATTAGATATGGTGCTGATACCGGCGTTTTTCCCCACCCGTTTATACATTGTCACGTTTGTGAATGGCTCACCGAGAATCCCATCGTGAATGGCCCACGATCTCCTTCGGATGCTATTGGCCGCGTCAGGATGAAGGAACAGATTGGACGAGTCGAGAGAGGCGGTGAATTCGCCTCCGTTCTGAAATCCAGCTTGAATCCTATCCATCAGGCGTTTCCCCATCTGATACGCGAATCCATATCGTTCGAAGATCACTGCGTTGTGATAGTACAACGGCTCGACGAAAAACTGATCATGTCCCAGACTTTTGACAAATCCCTCGAATGTTTCAATCGCCTGGCCCAGTAACCGCAGTCCGCGCCGTACTTGACCAGGCGCCAGCCCGGCCTCGAGGGCTGCCTTCTCCGCTTCGAGATTACGATGCAATGTGCCGAAGCGCGTGGGCGTGCCATCCGGGAGCTTATCTACATCGAAACGTGGCGAGTCGGGATCATTCAAAATATACAGCAACACATGAATCTGTCCGTGGATGGTATCGGTTAAATGCGCGTATAGGATCGGGTCCGGAAAGTGTTGTTCGTGGAAGAGACTCATTTGCACATCGCTGGAACCCGACTCAAAGTTGAACTGCAGAAAAGATTGGATACGCTGCGAATCTGCATTGGGGAGGTGAAAGTGTTGAAGAAGCGCGCTGGGAATATAGCGGGTATAAATGGCCCGTTTTTCATTTTCCGGAAGGCGGTTGATGCCGCCGATGGTCGAAGGTTGCATGTGATTTTCCCTCCGGGCGAAAAGAATTTCGCTCGGCAAAACAGTTATCGTACTCTTGTCTCGCGTTCCGCTTCGCGCAGCTGATCGCGTTTGGCAATGGTGGCGCGTTTGTCGTATGCTTTTTTGCCGCGCGCCAAAGCGATTTCGATTTTGGCGCGGCCCTCTTTCAAGTACACGCGGATCGGCACGATCGTCATGCCTTTTTGTCGTACATTATTCCATAGCTCGCGAATTTGTTTCTTGTGCAAAAGTAAGCGACGTTTGCGTTTGGGATCATGGTTGAAACGATTGCCTTGCGCGTAGGGTGCGATATGCGCCTCCACTAGCCAGGCCTCGCGTCCATCTTCGATTTCTACATAGGCTTCAGATAAGCTGATTTGTCCCGCGCGGATGGACTTGATCTCGGTTCCTTGCAGGGCGAGACCAGCTTCGAAGTGTTCGAGTAAAAAATATTCAAAACCTGCTTTGCGATTGGTCGCAACAACTTTGATGTCTTCTGTCATACGGATTCATTCTAACATACGCGCTGCCAGCTAGCCCCATTTTAGGATCGCCATACCTGCCAGGATGCGCAGGATGCCGAAGACGAACAGCGCGACAACGATGCCAGTCACATTTGCGATGGCTGGGCCGGCCAAAGAGCCGAACAAGATCGCTGCGTTCAGTACCACGTTGTACCAGGCTAAATGAGACGGACGGTCATTGATGGGAGTGTGTTCGAGCAGATAATTGGCATACGCGCCGCCCACCATGGCCCACACAAAGCCTCCGATAAGTGAAGCGACATAATAGTGCCAGGCCTGTGTGGAAAACGCGATCACGATTGGATAAAGCGCCATGCCTGCCACACCCCAACCGGTTAGAGCTTTGTGACCGATCCGATTTACGATTTGGCGTAGTCGCATCGAGCCGATCAACATGGCCAGATAAAAGAATGCTGTCCCAAGACCGATAGTATCATCGCTCAGATGTAAATGATCCACCAGGAAAATGGAAAACAACGGAATTGCCAGATATTGCGACAAATGAAACCCGAGCAGGACTAGCAAATGATTACGATACTCCGTTTGCCAAATATCGAGGCGCAGCGCCGCCTGCCACGGACGGGGAATGGACGGGTTCTTATTAACGGTGGCTAGCTGGGGTATGGACGGAGGCGGAGTCGCTTCTTTATTTAAGGGTCGCACAAAAAAGAGATGCACGCTACTCATCGCCGCGCCGAAGAATCCGATTGCAAAAACAACTTGATAGCCCATGGGAAAGGCCAGGTGATCCAATAAATAGCCGCTGATGATAGACGTCAGCATAAATGTAACGGAGAGGAGGATGTTGCGTGTGCCCGCGACTTGCGCCCGGTAATTAATGGGAACCGCTTCCGCAAACAACGCGTTGAAGCCGACTGCCAATGCGGTGAGCGGAATGCCCATATAAAGCGCGATCAGAATCAAGGCCCAAATTTGACCTTCGTTTCCGAAAAGCCACGGAAGCGGAATCCAGAGTGCGAAACCGAGGCGGTAAAAAACCGAAGTCCAGAAAACCGCTTTGCCGATGGGACGTTGTTCCAGCCAACGGCCTGCAGGCATCGCAAAGATCAAGTTCATCACCGCGGAGACGGCGGCCAGCAAGCCGATTTGCAAACCGGTTGCGCCGAGACGCGCTGCGTACACATTTAGAAAGTTGACGGCCGATCCGCTGAGAACGCCGAACCAACCCATGTCAAAGTAGAGATGGATGAAATTCGAGCGATATTCGGCGGGGATGTCGGCTTGGTGAAACAAGTTCTTGAGCATAGCCCGTTGATTATAACCAAACGGCTCCTTCTATTGCAGTTTGCAGTATTATTTGGCCTTTCCTGTGCGGCAAAGTCTATTGGCGCGTTTATAATGGCCTCAACTTTGGGCGAATGGGGCCTGTGTTTCGATTACTTCGGCCGCGAGAAGAGGATGCGATCATGAGTGATGTTCAACAATTTGGCGAGCAAGTGATCCAGAACGTGGAACGAGTCATTGTCGGTAAGCGCGCTGCGATTGAGTTGGCGGTTGTGGCGCTGTTGTGTGAGGGCCATATCCTGCTCGAGGATGTGCCCGGTTCAGGAAAGACGATGCTGGCGCGCTCGATCGCGGTGAGTCTGGGCATGGAATTCAAACGCATCCAATGCACGCCTGATTTATTGCCGAACGATGTGACCGGCGTGTCCATCTTCAATCAGAAAAACGGGGAATTCGAATTTCGCCCGGGTCCGATTTTTGTCAATGTTTTATTGGCCGATGAGATCAATCGTGCCACGCCGCGTACGCAGTCCGCACTGTTGGAAGCCATGCAGGAACAGCAGGTAACAGTGGATGGGGTCACGCGTGAGTTGCCGCGGCCATTTTTGTTATTGGCCACGCAGAATCCGATTGAATACGAGGGAACTTTTCCGTTGCCCGAAGCGCAATTGGATCGTTTTCTGATGCGACTTTCGTTGGGATATCCTACTTCGCAGGAGGAACGTCAGATTCTGATTAACTTGTGGCGCGAGCATCCCATCACGCATCTGGGAAAAGTCGTCAATGGCGCGGATTTGCTCGCGTTCCAAAAACAAGTTTGGGATGTGCATGTGGATGAGACTCTTCAGCAGTACATTGTAGATTTGGCTTCCGCCACACGCAACCACCCGGACCTGGCGATTGGCATCAGTCCCCGCGGCAGTCTGGCCCTCTTCAAAGCCGCGCAAGCTCTCGCGGCTGTACGTGGACGCGATCATGTGATTCCAGACGATATCAAATATCTCGTGCCGGTCACGCTGGCGCATCGACTCATCGTCAAGCCTGAGGCGGAATTGCGTGGTCATACCGCGCAAGCCATCTTGTCTGATGTTCTGCAGAATACCTCGCTTGATTTGGGAAGCGTTGAACGAAATTAAACCCTCGCGCACATGACAGGCGTTTTTATTTCCCTGTTGATCTTGCTTATCTTCCTCGCCGCGTATTTGCGCGACGACTTTGCTCTAACTTTGATTTATCTGGTAGTTGGCGCATATGTGATTGGAACCTGGTGGGCGCGTCGCGCGCTCGCCAATGTGGAACACAAGCATCGTCTCACCGATCACGCCTTTTTGGGCGAGAAGATTCAAATTCATCTCGATTTGCGAAACAAGAGTTGGCTCCCGATTCCGTGGTTGGATGTTCGCGAGACTCTTCCGGTCGATTTGGCTGGGCCGATGACCTTTCGTCATGTGACCAGTCTTGGGCCGCACGCCGATTCCCATTTTGAATATTCTTTGGAAGCGCGCAAGCGTGGTTATTATCCGATTGGGCCGACCACGATTTCGAGCGGTGATATTTTGGGATTAACCGATTCTGTGCAGCGTGTTAGCGCGGCGCGCTATGTAACGGTTTATCCAAAGATTGTTTCGTTGACTTCGGTGGAAATTCCGTCACGTTCTCCGCAAGGGACCTTGCGCCATGTGCAGCCCGTTTACGAGGATCCGACGCGCGTCTTTGGGAAGCGCGAATATGTAGCTGGTGACTCACTACGTCGCGTCGACTGGAAATCCACCGCAACCACTGGTCGTTTGCAAGTGAAATTGTTCGAGCCATCCATCTCGCTGGAAACGTTGATCTGTTTGAATCTCAACGCCGAAGATTATTACTACCGCGCCCGCATCGACTCGACTGAATTGGGAATTATCATTGCGGCTTCACTCGCCAATTGGATTGTCGAGAAAGGCCAAACGGTTGGATTGAAAGTCAATGGACTGGACCCGCTTGCGCCGGGGAATATTCCGCAGTATTTCTCTCCGCATAAAGGCAAGGCACATTTGATCCGCATGTTGGAGACGCTGGCGCGCGTCGAGGTCATCAAGGAAAGTTCGTTCGCAGCCATGATCCAACAACAGCGCTACCGTCTTTCATGGGGCACGACATTGTTAGTGATTACGGGTCAGGCGAATGACGCGCTCTTGGATGAACTGTATCAGGCGCGGCGCGCCGGACAGAACGCGGTCTTGATTCTAGCCGGGCGCAACGAGTCGACCGAAGGCGATCGGGAGAAAGCGGCCTTTTTTGGAATCCCGGTGGTGTCCATTTTGCACGAGCGCGACATGGATATTTGGCGCAGATAAAATGAGCGAGACTGAATTTTCTGAAGAGATTCGTTATAACGAAGGCCGATTTCGCTTCGTTAGTTATGTGCTGGTCGTTTTGATGATGACCTGTATCGCACTGACTGCCAGCGCTTTGATTTATGATTTCTTTCCGGATTGGCAATCAACCGTTGTTGCGCTGCTTTCCTTTGCATTTTCTGCTGAACATTTGTATTCGCGTCGGCAATTTAAGCGCTTGATTGCTTTTAGCCCTGAATGGCTGATTGCACACGCGACCGAATGGGTTGTCATCATTTTCATGGTTTATGTGACGGTGAGTTGGTCGCATGGATTTGATTCGCTCTGGGAACACATCCTTCTACTTGGACGTGGCTTCTTTTCTGCTTTGGTTTATCCTGAGTTTTTGTTGGCCCTATTTTTAGTGATGATTATTTGGACTTCGACCGGATATTTTGCCGAACTTCTTGACGAGATGGAGTTTGAGCAGGCTTCTCTCGCATTGAAGATTGCCGGGGCGGGTCAGACCACGGTTATGCCGCGTGATCGTTTGGTGAGTCTGACCTTTACTACCGGACTTTTCTTGGTTGTGATCACGGCATTGGTGCGCGCGGGCGTGCGCGAGCTGTTCCATGGATTGGTTGCTCCGACCGCCGTTAAGCTGAGTCTGTTTTCTGGAGGCGGGGCGAGTACATTATTGTATTTTGTATTGGGATTGGCTTTATTGAGTCAAACTCAATTCATCTCGCTTCATACTCACTGGCGATTGCAGGAAGTGACCATCTCCCGCCGTGTGGTTGAACGTTGGATCGGATACAGTCTATTGTTTTTTGCTGTCCTGATTATTCTGGTGGGTCTCTTGCCAACCAGTTATAGCCTTGGCGCGCTTTCTGCGATTGGCTATGTGTTGGATGTATTGCTGGCTGCTTTTATTGCGCTCTTTGATCTGGTTTGGTTTGCTGTTCTCAAACTGCTCAGTTTGTTTTTCATTTCTCAGAATAAGAACTCGCCTGAGCTCACGCCGCCGACTCTGTCGTTGCCTCCTGAACTATCCGTGCCGCCGACCGCGCATCCCGCGACTCCATGGTTGGATATGGCCAAATCGATTCTTTCGTGGACCCTTTTGCTGGGTATCGTTATTTTTTCTTTGATCTACTTCCTGAGGCAGCACCGCGACTTGGCGCGTGCGATCCGTAGGATGCCCGGCGGACAATGGTTGCTAAATGTTTGGGATTGGTTGTCAGAGATTTTCGGCGGCCTGCGAAAGGGAATCAACCAAATCGTCGAAGTTGGACGTGAACGATTACGCGCTTGGCGTGAGCGGAATGACGTTCTGCCCTCGCGCGGTTTTTTGAGTCTGCGCAGGTTGGATCCGCGCCGGCGCGTGTATTACTTTTACTTGGCGCTTATTCGCCGCGGCGGTGAACATGGTTTGCCGCGCGCCTCCTCACAGACTCCGTATGAATATGCTTCAACGTTGGAAACCGCTTTGCCAAATGTTGATGAAGACGTTCGCGCTCTGACGAATTCTTTTGTCGAAGCGCGTTATAGTCGGCGTGCAATCCCTGCTGAGGAAGCAAATCTTGTTAAGATCGCCTGGGCACATATTCGGCAAGTGTTGCGAAATCTTAAGCAAAAATAGCTTCGCAGGTTTCTAATATCATCATGGTTCTTGTTGTGAGGCGGCGGTCAGCTTGTCCTGTAACTCATGGTGTTTTCTGCTTGCGATCAAAATGATCAGGAACGTGCTGATCAATAGGATTGCCACAACCCCATAGGCTTGCCGGATGCCAACCATATCCGCCAGTCGTCCGAGGGTCAATGGCAGAAGCAGGA
>DATKNJ010000108.1:0-4699 GCA_035541395.1 Anaerolineales bacterium | reverse complement strand
ACTCGCTTTCGGTTTCATACCGGGAAGCACGCCGGCTGGAGGTGTTTTGGTAAAGCCGGGAACGTTGAGGCGAGCCAGCCAATAATACACAGCGCATCCTACGCAAAAGCCTCCGAAGGCATTCAAAGATGCCAACACAATCACCAGCCAGACCAATCCCCAACCCAGAATGCTTGCACCGAAAAACAAAGCGATAGTGCCAGCGGTTAAGAACACGAAGCCGAGAGTTTGCGCAAAGCGATGCGGCTCCGGGTTATCGTTCAAGACATCCGGTTTCAAAATCCCCAATGGCTTGTAGAAATAGCGATACAGCCAAATAAAGCCGGGTACTTTAAACAATGATCCAAGCCCCATCACGAGCGCAACGAACCCGGCTAGAACAGGTAAGTTGAAAATAAACGCCAGAATGTTAAGAACAATGATGGTAAGTTGGTTTGCTTTCAAAGCGGAATGATCCACTTTTTGAAGAAGTTGAACAGTCATACAATTTTCTCCTATTGTTTATTTAGATTTTGAGGCGCCAGCGGGAATCGAACCCGCGCTTAGGGATTTTGCACTGGAAGATGACCGGCATCTTCAACCAGATCTCCGCCTTTCCACTTGGCCATGGCGCCATGCCTTATGTTGCGACCCGAGCGCTCATTGCTTCCGAAACAAGCAACTCGGCAAGTGCTAAGGCCTGATTACGAATTTCAGGAATGGCAATGGATTCCCACAATTCCGCGATTCGAAGCGGGCCAAGCGTAAACAATCCTTGCACAGACTCGCCATTTGCCGCGATCAAATGTCCCTCCGAATCGGTTTCAAATCCGAGTCGCAACGCATCCGGGACGAGCCAGCCTGCCTCGCACAAGCAAGCGATCAAGGGCGATTGAATCTGCGAGTAATCACGCGAAGGTCCCGTGCAATTGACAATGCGCGCAACCGTCAGAGTGTGGAGTTCATTCGAGGCATCTTTCCAAACGACTTCCGCGTTTTGTTCCTTTTGAACAACAGAAACAAGCCTGCCGCGATGAATGGTCAGAATGCAATCTTCCAGAAGCGCGCTCAATTGATCTGAAATCTCCGGCGCCATACGATGCCGATGAATATCCCAAAGGTTTCGAGCATGTCTTAAAAAGGAGGCGCGTTGATTCAAACTCCAGCCCGACCAGATCTGCGCGGTGTAAGGCCGCAAGCTATCGATCACTGCGCGCCAATCAGAACCCATTCGTTCGGCAAGCTTCACTTGATTACGAATCCAACGCAACGCGCCGACAGGTGATTCAAAGCCTTCCGGCAATTCTGCTAGTGGTCGCGCCTGATACGGCCGATGTGAATGATACAAACGACCATGACGCGAGATGGCATGAATCGGTCCGCCATGGCCGGCTTCTCGTAAAGAGAGCGCGACATCCACCATAGTGAGGCCGGTGCCAATCAAAAGGACTGGCGCATCAGAGGGCAATCCTCTCGCAACATCAAGAGCCCAAGGATTACGCCAATAAATGGATTTCACCGCACTCAGGTCAATCGGATTGCCGGGGGGCAAAAGATTCCCTAATGCGAGCACAACATTGTACGCGTTGAGCGAATCGCCGTTCTCCAAATGAACCGTCCAGAAATCTTTTGGTCGGGATAAATTAACCACCGTGCCATAGATATATTCAACATTCGACGCGCCGTCAAAGGTCTCATCAAAGATACTGGCTAGATATTCTCCATAAATGACGCGCGGCGCAAACGTGTCCGCATTGGATTCAGGAATACGACTCTCAAGCCAGTTCACAAAATGATTCTTGTCATCCGGGAAAGCGCTCATGTTTCCAGCCGTGACATTTAAAAGATTGGAATGATATGGTGTCTCATATGCCACGCCGCGCGCTGGTCGGCTGGCATTACCAATCAATGCCAGCCTCTCTTGCGACGCGAGTTTTTTGAATTGGGCCGCGACCAACGTTCCGCTTGCGCCCGATCCCACCACTGCGACTTGATACGGCAAACCGGCTTGAGAATTTTTATTCGCCATGGCAGTTACTATTGCTTTCCATTCAAGACAACTTCATAACCGGCTTGCAGCCAGGATTGAAAGCCTGCTTCCAATGCGTACAGGTTCGTAAAGCCCTTCTGCTCGAGCAGTGAAATAGCCACGGTGGAACGATTTCCATGCTGGCAATGCACCACCAACGACTGATCTTCAGGAAGCAAGCTGTGCGCCACTTCAGTCAACGCGCCAGCTTCTACATGTTTTGCGTTGGGAATGTGACCCGCATGCCATTCCTTGTTGAAACGAACATCCAACACAACCGGCGCATCTTTTTGTGAAAGCCAATCTTTAAGTTGAGGTGCGTCGACTCTTCGAGTGGATACCAAGGGCAGACCCTTCTCCTTCCAAGCTTTGATGCCGCCATCCAGGTAACCGCGCAAATCATCATAGCCAATGCGGATGAGCTGCCGTATTGCCTCCCGGATTTCAGTTGTCGTCTGTGCAAGGAGGATGATCGGCGTCCCAAATGGAATCACCCAACCTGCCCAAGTGATCAGAGGCGTGACCAACGGAATCCCGTATGAGCCTTCGATATGTTCATCCAGGAAGCAATCGGAATCACGGATATCCACCACCACCGCCCCAGCTTTGATCTCTTTCTTCACTTGATCCGGTGAAAGAGGGCAAATAGCCGGAACGCCCAACGAGCCGAGAATGCGTCCGCCTTTTTTATTCACCGCGCGCATATTTTGGTAATACGTGGGATAACTGGAAAGTCCAGTGGTGGCGCGCTGGATGAATTCCTCTTCATCATGAAGCTGCATAAAAGGATTGCTCAACCGCTCCTGCCCGATTGTGGTGAAGCGCGCGCCGCTCGATGAAGTATTGCAAAATGAACCCGCGCCGTGTGTGGGATACACGACCACATCATCCGGCAAAAGCGCCAGCTTCTTTTGAATGGTTCGATAAAGATCGTGTGCCAGCGGAATCGTATGTTCGTGACCCAGCAGGTCAGGGCGCCCTGTGCCACCCACGATGAGCGAACCTCCGCTGAATAAGGTTTCAGGTGTTTCACTGTTTTCTTTGTAAACGCCAAAGGCGATGTGCTCAGGAGTATGGCCGGGCGTGGTAATCACACCAATGGATAGATCGCCCAGTGAAAGCTTGTCGCCTTCGTGCAGAGCAACATGTTCAAACTTGGCATGGGCTTCTGCACTGGCACCGATTTGAAAGTGAGGGTGATCATGCCCAAGGCCAAGATGATGCGCCAATTCATGCGCGCCAGACACAAAGTCCGCGTGAAGGTGCGTATCGAGGGCATACGTTAGTTTCAGGCCCAATCCATTCGCGGTCTTGATGTATTTATCCACGTCGCGCTGCGGATCGATCACCGCGGCAACACCGGTTTCTTCAGAGGCGATCAGGTAGGATGAGTTCCCCAAGCCCTCATCCACAAACTGCTTCGCGAATAAAGATTTCATTCTTGTCCTATTTATTTCTCAATGGGGGCGCGCACCAAGTTGCCCCATTCTGTCCATGAGCCATCGTAGTTGCGGACGTTAGGATAGCCCAACAGATAAGTCAGCACAAACCACGAATGGCTGGAGCGCTCACCGATACGACAGTACGTAACGATGTCTTTCTCGGGAGTGATGCCCTGGCCTTGATAAAGCTCTTTGAGCTCATCCACAGATTTGAATGTGCCATCTTCGCGCACGGCTTTGGCCCACGGAATATTCTTCGCGCCTGGAATATGCCCGCCGCGCAGTGCGCCTTCCTGCGGGTACTCAGGCATGTGCAGTTTCTCACCAGTGTATTCGGCAGGAGATCGAACGTCCACCAGCGGCAATCTCTTTTCCACATGATTCAGCACATCGTCGCGGAAGACGCGGATCTTTTTATCATCACGCTTTGGCGTCTTATAGCTGGCCTTTGCATAGGAAGGAACTTCCTTGGTGAACTCGCGCTTTTCGTCCTCCCATTTCTTGCGGCCGCCATTCAGGACGCGCACATCCTTGTGACCGAACAACTTGAACACCCAAAAATTGTAAGTCGCCCACCAATTGTTTTTGTCACCGTAAAAAACAACGGTTGTGGCGTTGGATATGCCTTTGGAAGATAACAATGCGGCGAATTTTTCCGCATCCAGATAATCACGCACGCGTGCGTCATTCAGATCCTCGTGCCAGCTAATCTTGACAGCTCCCGGAATATGACCGACATCATAGAGCAAAACATCCTCATCGGCCTCTACGATCCGGACCTCCTGATCGTTCAAGTGCTCCACAAGCCAGTTCGTTTCGACCAATACTTCGGGATGAATGTAGTCTGACATTTTAATCTCCTTTTAAAATTTATCCTATTGATTTAGTATATATTTAAAACTATAAAAATGGCATCTCTGCCATATTTTTACGACTAAATCAATGGGATTTATAGCATATTGAGCACAATCTTGTCAAGTAGAGTTTTGCTCCAGCTACTTGCGAGACCACTTGGGATTATCTATTGTTCTGTTCCTAGTACCAGCTTGAATTTATATCGCAGCGCCTTTGCTAAGTATTTCTTCAACCCCTGCTAAATCTGCAATCGTGCGCGCCAACCTCAATACTCGATGATAACCCTGCGTCGGGATTCGCGTTTGCTTATTTTATTAGCTGTTTCTAGTATAACGCGTTGATCAATCTTAAAAAATTATCCGTCACTTGGCGTGAGTGACGGACAACGCCTCCC
>DATKNJ010000107.1:0-3890 GCA_035541395.1 Anaerolineales bacterium | reverse complement strand
TCAGCATATTTTTCATCTTGCGTAATGGTATATGCGCGTCCTAAAGTAAACGCCCAACCAAAGCGCGCCGGTTCCCAAATAAATTTGATGTCAGGGACTTGAGAATAGAGAGGAGAGAGCAGTTGAGGATGAAGTTCGTATTCTGTCCAATGACGAAGAGGCTGATCGAATGTGAGTTGAAGCGGAACCGCCTCGCCGCCGAACCTGCGGAATTTCCCACCGACGATTTCATCCGCTCCGGCGAGGAGAGTTTGCAAACCGTCTCGGCCGAGGACATTTTTGAGTTGTTCTCGATTTGGAAGAGAGAATAGAGAATAGTGAGCAGAGACCGGTCGCCTATTCTCCAATTCCCTTTTCTCTACTCTTTGGAAATGCCCAATGCGCAAACCAAAGCGATACAACGCGTTCAATGCCAGCAGGCGCGGTCCCAACTGGAAGAAGGCTTTGAGTGCAATGCCAACGCGCGAGAAATGGGACACAAATAATTCCTGTTATTTGAAAGTCGCAATCAACTTTTCGATAATCGGCAAAATCGGCGGGCTGATTGGGGATGGAATCTCATTTAGGGTAAAGTATCCCCAATCCGTATGTTCATCACTTAAATGAACATCTTGACGCGGGTGGCGGCATAAATAAGCGATGGTCACATTATAGACTTCATCGCCGTTGGGATAGCGATAATATTGATCTTCACCGGAAAACACGCCAAACAAAGAAATTTCACCAATCTGCAAACCGGTTTCTTCCAGCGTTTCACGCCGAGCAGAGTCTTCCACCACTTCGCCCGGTTCGACCGCGCCGCCGGGCGGCCCCCAGCATTGATTGTCCACGCGTCTCAAAAGAAGCAAACGATTTTCTTCATCCAGAATAAAAACGGTCGCTCCTATCATGAGAAGCGGACGATGACCAACAATTTTACGCAATTCTGCAAGATGGTTCATTTGATTTCCACATTCGTTCTAAAAAAAGAAAGATTATTTCTCGGCGATGATCCAGACGTTGTGATCCTCGGCTTCAAGATTAAACTTGGCTTCCGATGGCAACAGCGCCGCGATTTCAAGTGGATTCAGAAAGTGGCTGCGCATCAGCGCCAGCTTCTCCGCGATTGCAATCAACTTGACCGCGAAAGTTCGTAAATCAGGCTCTTCGATCACCAATCGTCCGCCCAGTTTGAGCACACGATACAGTTCACGAATCGTTTGAGCTTGATTGATCACATGATGCAACGCGTCCACCATCAAGACGCGATCGAACGAATCATCCGCAAACGGAAAATGCTCTGCTTCAGTGGAAACCGCAGCCAAGTCCTTTTGACGCGCTTGTGAGAGCATTCCCCGCGAAACATCGGCGACCACCAAAGAACCAACATGCGGACGAAGCGCCGCGGCGACTCGACCTGTTCCACCGCCCGCGTCCAATAGATTGCCATTGTGCGGCAGATCCAACATGCGCAGTATTTGTTCCAGCCGCGAGAACGGAATGGCCCGATCATAAAACGGAGCGAAGAAATCGAAGTGCGAATTCATGTAACGGAAACGACGCCGCCACTCCGAATTGACTCCACCGCCGCGAACGTGGACTGGGTCACGCCGATCAGTTGCTCATATGGAATTGGCGGTTCGCCGCCTTCGCGAATCGATTTAGCAAACGCAATCATTTCATTTTTCCAACCTTTATCCTGTGCGCCTTTAATTGTTTTACGATTGCCGTTTTCAATCATTTCCAGTTTTCTAAAATCGTCCAGCACCGCGATCTTCCCACCGCAAAAAACTTCGACGCGCTCCTTCGGGAAGGATTTATCGCCATTGGCAAGATAATCCACAACGCCAATCGAACCATCGAAAAATTTAAAAGTCATGCTGACGTTATCTTCGCGATATTTGCCATTATCCGGCAAAGCATGCACGCTCACACTGATCGGCGCGGCGCCAACCAAGAACGCAATGAAATCAATGAAGTGACAAGCCTCGCCGACAATTCGTCCACCACCTTGCTCGGGATTTTGAGTCCAATGATTCAGCGGAATATAACCGGCGTTGACGCGATAATGAACATGCAGCGGTTCGGTTCGATGAGAGAGGAAAGAAGAAAGATTTTGAGCAAAAGGAGAAAATCTACGATTGAAACCGACTGTCAGCAAAGATTGGTCACTTGACTTTAGCTGTTTGCTAATGGCCAAAAGCTGAGAGCTATTAATCGCCAGCGGTTTTTCTACAAAGACATGCTTGTCTGCTTTCAAGGCTTTGACTACCAACTCAGAATGAGAATCATGTCGAGTCAGAATCGCGATTGTGTTGATATTGAGATCGTTGAGAATTTCGTCATCGGATGAAGTTGCGTATTGGAAGCCGAACTTTTTGCCAGAATGCTGCGCGTGCAATCCACCTGAAGATGAGATGCCCACCAAATCGATCTCTTGGATATTTTTGATGACCGGCAAGAGAGTCGCATTGGCATACAATCCGGCGCCGAGAACTCCCAACTTGACCGTAGACGATGGACGGCGGGCGATGTTTGAAAATTCAATCTTATTACTTCCCTTCGATAAACTCCGGGCAACGCTTTCTTCTTTCTTTTCATCATAAGTAAGCAAGACTCCGAGAAACGGCTCTTTCTTTTTGCCTGTGATGACTTCATACGCTTGCGCGGCTTGTTCAATTGGAAAGCGATGCGAGATCAACGGCGCGACATTTAATTTGTTTTGCGCCATCAACTCGACAACCGATTCCAAGTTGCGGCCTTCCGTCCAGCGCACGTAACCGAGCGGATAATCTTTGCCGTCTTCTTCATAAGAAGAGTCATAACGGCCGGGACCATAAGAACGCGAGTTGATGAAAGACAATTCTTTTTCGTAATAAATCTTGCGCGGGATATTCAATCCCACCGCCCCGGTGGCAACGATACGCGCCCGGTCACGCGCGATGACCGCGGCCAATTCCACCGGATCATTCGAGGAAGTATCCGCACAGATCAGAATCTCGTCGAAGCCGCGGTTGGCTGTGAACGCGACAGACGAATCCACAGCTTGGTCGCGGGCCACAGCTTGAAGTCCAAGAGAAGAAGCGAGTTTGATTCGGCGCGGGTCGAGGTCGATGCCCAACACATTACATCCCGCGGCGGAAGCAATCTGCGCGGCCAATAATCCTAACAAGCCCAAACCAATCACCGCGACGCGCTCACCCACTTGCGGCTCGGCCAATCGAAATCCGTGCATGGCAATCGCGCCGAGCGTGGCAAAAGCCGCCGATTCAAAATCAACATGCTTCGGAAGCGGCGTGAGCAGATTGCGCGGCACAACCGCATATTCAGCATGCACCGCGAAGCCGCCGCCCGCGCAAGCCACGTGCTGTCCAACCTTAAAGCCCGGCATATTTTTTCCGAGCGCCACAATCGTACCCGCCGACGAATATCCGAGCGCCATCGGCTGATCGAGGCGATTGAACGCGGCTTGAACCGTGGTGATGAGTCCCTCGCGGCGCGCTCTATCGAGGACCTGCTTGACGAGGTCGGGACGCGAACGCGCTTTGCCGATCAGATTCTTTTCGGCGAATTCAACGACCATGCGCTCGGTTCCCGCGGACACGAGGCTGGCTGCTGTTTTGACGAGGGCCATACCCTCGCGCGGAGTCGGCACCGGCACATCTTCGACGATGGTTTTGCCATCGCGCATGTTCTGTAGCAATTGTTTCATAATTTAGTGGGTAGAGAATAGAAGATTAGAGAGTAGTATCTTGCTCATTGTTCGAGTCTTCCAAAGACTCGGCGAAATCATACGCGGCGTCTTCCTGAATCATATTCGCTCCGGGTTCGTTCTTGCCTTGCTTACTTTTCTTGAGATACGAAATGTAACCGTTGAGCATTTTTTCAATTTCTTCACCTTCGGACGCAAA
>DATKNJ010000106.1:0-11793 GCA_035541395.1 Anaerolineales bacterium | reverse complement strand
TCCGCTCGCCCCAGCATCTGGCTCACTTTCGTGATCGCTGCTGTCAACGTCGTCTTCCCGTGGTCGATGTGCCCCATCGTCCCTACGTTCAAATGCGGCTTGCTCCGATCATACTTCTGCTTCGCCATTGTTTCACTCCTTAATGATGAACGAAAAACTATGCCTTCAAAATTTCTTCTGCAACAGACTGCGACACAGGCGCATAGTGATCAAATTCCATACTGAACACACCGCGTCCTTGAGTCGCCGAGCGCAATTGGGTTGCATACCCAAACATTTCTGCTAACGGGACCATTGCGCGCACCGCTTGTGCATTCCCAAGACGAACTTCCATACCTTGGATCGTGCCGCGGCGGCTATTGATCTGGCCCATGATATCGCCGAGATATTCTTCGGGTGTAACAATCTCGACCTTCATCATAGGCTCAAGCAGAATAGGGCTGCCCTTTTGCACGCCTTCCTTGAAGCCCATCGAGGCGGCCATCTTGAAAGCCATTTCGTTCGAGTCCACTTCGTGATAGGAACCGTCGAACAAAGTAACCTTCAAATCCGTGACCGGGTATCCCGCGATCACACCACCTTCTGCAGCTTCGCGCACACCTTTCTCAACCGCAGGAATATATTCCCTCGGGATCTTACCACCAACAATTTTTTCCTCGAAAACCACACCACTACCGCGATCACCTGGTTCGAGCGAGAAAATCACATGCCCATATTGACCGCGTCCGCCAGATTGTTTGGCATACTTGTAATTGATTTCCTTCACTGGCTTGGTAATCGACTCACGATATGCCACACGCGGCACGCCGACATTCGCTTGAACCTTGAACTCGCGCAACAAACGGTCAACGATAATATCCAGATGAAGCTCACCCATGCCGCTGATAATGGTCTGTGCCGTGTTCTCATCGGAGCTGACACGGAAAGTCGGGTCCTCTTCAGCCAGTTTGCGAAGCGCCTCGCCCATTTTGTCCTGATCCGCCGAACTCTTTGGCTCGATCGCGATTGAAATCACCGGCTCCGGGAAGGTAATGCTTTCTAAAACCAAAGCTTTATTGTCGCAGAGCGTATCACCGGTAAAAGTATCTTTAAAGCCGAGAATGGCACCGATGTCGCCAGCGCGAACTTCCGTTATATCTTCCCGATGATCGGCATGCATACGGATCAATCGACCAACCCGTTCCTTCTTGCCTTTGGTGCTGTTCTGAACAGTTTGGCCTTGACTCAGCACCCCGGAATACACTCGCAAATACGCCAGACGGCCCACGTAAGGATCGGTGACAATCTTAAAGACCAACGCACTCAAAGGAGCATCATCTTTTGCAGGAAGTTCAAACTGGTTTTCAGGATTACCCGGCTCCGAGGCCTTGACCGCAGGGATGTCCAACGGCGAGGGTAGGAAATCAATCACTGCATCCAAAAGAACCTGGACCCCTTTATTCTTTAAGGAAGAACCGCAGAAGACCGCTGTTGCTTTGTTCGCGATCACGGCTTTGCGCAAAGCGGCCTTGAGCTCGTCAACTGCGATCTCGTGACCTTCAAGATATTTTAAAGTTAAGTCTTCATCAAGCTCAGCGATCTTTTCTACCATCTGGGCGCGAGCTTCTTTAGCCTGCTCTTTCATATCGGCAGGCACGTCAATCGACTTGGGATCTTTGCCCAAGTCATCTTCCCAGACCGTAGCAGTCATGGTCAGCAAGTCAACAATACCGTGGAAGGTCGCTTCAAATCCAATCGGCAACTGCATGGGAATGGGATTCGCTCCAAGACGATCCTTAATACTTTGAATCGTGCGCTCAAAAGATGCGCCAACACGGTCCATTTTGTTGACGAAACAAATGCGCGGTACCCCGTAACGATCAGCCTGACGCCATACTGTTTCACTTTGCGGCTCCACGCCTTGCACTGCATCGAATACCACTACCCCGCCATCCAAAACACGAAGGGAACGTTGTACTTCAGCCGTAAAGTCGATGTGGCCGGGTGTATCAATCAGGTTAATCTGATATCCCTTCCACTCAGCCGATACTGCTGCCGATACGATCGTGATTCCACGCTCGCGTTCCTGAACCATCCAATCGGTAACAGTTGTCCCATCATCCACAGAACCGATGCGATGCGTTTTACCGGTGTAAAACATAATACGCTCGGTAGTTGTGGTCTTACCCGCGTCGATATGAGCGATAATCCCAATATTTCTATACTTGTCCAGCGAAAAAGCACGTGCCATTTGCTAAATTGCCCTATTCTGTATTATTAAGGTGCAAACCCAATTAAATACGGTAATGCGAGAAAGCCCGGTTGGCCTCCGCCATTTTATGCGTCTCATCGCGCTTGCGAATCGCAGCGCCTGTTTCATTGGAAGCGTCAATCAACTCCGAAGCAAGCTTGTCAGAGAAAGACTGCCCTGAGCGTTCGCGCGCCGCGGACAAAATCCAGCGTATCGCTAATGTAGTACGGCGGTCCGCCGAGACTTCCATAGGCACCTGATAGGTCGCGCCACCCACGCGTCGCGGGCGAACTTCCATCACAGGGCCGACATTCTTAAGCGCGGTATCAAAAACCTCAATGGCGTTTTTCTGTGTACGTTCCTTGATCAAGTCCATGGCGCCATAAACCAAACCAATCGCGGTGCTTTTCTTACCACGCTTGAGGACATGCTGCACCATAGTCTGAACATGGACGCTGTTATAACGAATATCGGGAAGGATTTCCCTTTGCTCGGGTTTTGCTCTACGCATTCAATTACTCCTGCTGGATTACTTCGGACGCTTCGCGCCGTATTTGGAACGGGCCTGCTTACGATTGGCCACACCAGTGGTATCAAGTGAACCACGCACAATATGATAGCGGACACCCGGCAAATCTTTCACACGACCACCGCGTACGAGTACTACAGAGTGCTCTTGCAGCTGATGACCTTCGCCAGGGATATACGCTGTAACTTCGATGCCATTCGTTAAACGCACGCGCGCAATCTTGCGCAAAGCCGAGTTCGGCTTCTTGGGTGTCATCGTGCGGACGACGGTACACACACCACGCTTTTGAGGCGCGCCTTTATCCTGACGAACGCGGCGTTGCTTGTACGAATTCAGAGTGTACTGCAGAGCCGGGGCCTTGCTTTTTACCTTTTTATTCTTGCGGCCCTTGCGGACCATCTGATTAACTGTCGGCACGTTCGCCTCCGATTACAAATTCTTTCACAAAGACTGTCGCAAAAAATGAGGCCATCAGATTCTAAATTGACGGCCTCATTTGTAGCTGCCATGCTAATAAGGCGGGATCAAATGCCGCCTCTTTATAGGCAACGGCGGATTATTCTATCATGCCGCCAAGCTAACGTCAAGACTTGCCGCGTTTTTCGACGAGATTTTCACCGAGTTCCATCAAGCCGGTGCCCATCTTTGGCGGATGTTGCTTCTCTTCATCCTTGCCAAATCGAACCACATCACCAGCTTCGTTAATCGCTTCCACCGCGAGGCCGAGGCTTTGCAGTTCTTTGACCAACACTCTGAACGAGGCCGGGATGCTCGGTTCTTCAATTGGCTCGCCTTTGACAATCGCTTCATATGTATTGACGCGGCCTTGCACATCATCTGACTTGACCGTCAACATTTCTTGCAATGTATATGCTGCGCCGTAAGCTTCCAGCGCCCACACTTCCATTTCACCAAAGCGCTGACCACCGAACTGCGCCTTACCACCCAGCGGTTGTTGCGTCACCAAACTGTATGGGCCCGTAGAACGTGCATGGACTTTGTCCTCAACCAGGTGATGCAACTTAAGGATGGTCATCACACCAACTGTAACAGGTTGATCATAAGGTTGGCCAGTCTTGCCATCGCGCAAAGTTTGTTTTCCAAGAATCGGAAGAGGCAAGTTTTGAGTACGTGCAATTTCCTGCGCCGCATCGAAAACTTTCTCATCGGAAATTTTCTTGGTCTGCCCAAGCGTCTCCATCCACAGACGCAAGCAAGCGCGGATCGTGGCTTGATCGGATTCGATGTCATGCGACGCGGTCACCTGATCATCGGAACCGAGAATGGGCTCCGGGTCGTAATCATGATCGCGCAGCCATTCGGTCGCTGTCGCGAAGCGGGCATAATCCACGTCATTTAAGTCAATGACTTTATATTTGCGTTTGCCAAGGTACTCTTCCAAATAGAGTCGGCGCACTTCATCATCGTCCTGAATTGAATTCGGATCGTATTCCTGTTCTTTGAGCCAGGTCCAGGCTTGCTCTGCCGCCTCTTTCCAAGCTTGGTCAACGATCCAAGCACGCGCCAACTCGGCCTCGATCTGCTCCTCGGTCGCGCCATCAAAGACCGGCGTTAGAGCGCGGAAGCCAAGTCGCTTCGCGGCCCAACCCAAATGTACTTCCAGAACCTGACCGATATTCATACGACCCGGCACGCCCAACGGATTGAGAATAATATCAACGGGTGTACCATCCTCGAGGAACGGCATATCTTCCACCGGCACAACTTTGGACACCACACCTTTATTGCCATGACGACCAGCCATCTTATCGCCCGCGGTAATCTTGCGGCGCTGCGCCACAGAGACGCGCACCATCATATCCACACCTGCGGAGAGATCGGAGTTATCTTCGCGCGTAAAGACCTTTACATCCACCACTTTGCCGCGTTCACCGTGCGGCATACGCAGGGATGTATCTTTCACATCGCGTGATTTCTCGCCGAAGATGGCGCGTAACAAACGCTCTTCCGGTGTGAGTTCTTTTTCGCCTTTCGGTGTGATCTTGCCAACTAAAATGTCATTCGGGCCGACTTCCGCACCGATTCGGATGATGCCGCTTTCATCGAGATCTTTGATCGCATCCTCACCAACGTTCGGGATGTCGCGCGTAATCTCTTCCGGGCCCAGCTTCGTATCGCGTGCTTCCACTTCGTATTTCTCAATGTGCACTGAAGTAAAACGATCTTCCTGAACGAGTCGTTCGGAAATCAGGATCGCGTCCTCAAAGTTGCCGCCTTCCCACGAGAGGAAAGCTACAACGGCGTTTTGGCCGAGGGCCAGGCGGCCGCTTTCAGTTGAGGAAGAATCGGCGATGATGTCACCCTTCTTCACGACTTGGCCTTTGACAACCGACGGGCGTTGGTCGATACAAGTGGATTGATTCGACCGTTGATATTTGCGAAGCTGATAAGTGTGCTGCTCGCCTTTCTTTTCCTTGACGACGATTTGGCTGCCCGTTACCGAAATGACTTCGCCATCCGCCTCGGCCACCACAACCTGACCAGAGTCCAACGCGGCATGATGTTCCATGCCGGTTGAAACCAACGGGATTTCAGGGCGCACAAGCGGCACAGCTTGCGCCTGCATGTTCGAGCCCATCAACGCGCGGTTCGCATCGTCATGCTCGAGGAATGGGATCAGCGCTGCACTAATGCCCACTACTTGATGTGGAGCCACATCCATATAATCTACGGTTTCAGGCGTTTGGAATACAAAGCCCGAGTGATAACGGCAGGAAATACGTTCGCGAACAAATTCATTGTTTTCGGTCAATGGAGCGTTGGCCTGCGCGATCACATATTTATCTTCCGCATCCGCGGAGAGATGGTCAATATGATCCGAAACAAACGGAAGGATCGACACATCATTTCCAAATTTGGCAAGCCTCTTCGCCATCTTTGAGTCAATGCGCTCGCCAGCTTTGAAGATGACTTCTTCGGTCTTCGGATCTTTAATGTCTTCGCGCAAGGCGCGGCCTTCGAGCCGTTCATCATCGGCGGGTAACACCTTATATACTTTTCGATAAGGCGTTTCGATGAAGCCGTATTCGTTCACGCGCGAGAACGAAGCCAAGCGGCCAATCAAACCGATGTTCGGACCTTCTGGCGTCTCAATTGGGCAGATACGTCCATAGTGTGAATGATGTACGTCGCGCACATCGAAGCCAGCGCGCTCGCGGCGCAGACCGCCCGGACCTAATGCGGAAAGCGTGCGCTTGTGACGTAACTCCGCCAACGGGTTGGTCTGATCCATGAATTGCGAGAGCTGGGATGAACCGAAGAACTCACGCAAGGCCGCCACCACCGGACGAATATTCACCAACGTTACTGGCGATAACTGCTCCTGATCGCGGATGGACATGCGTTCTTTGATCACACGCTCCATACGTCGCAGACCAATGCGCAGCTTGTTCTGAATCAACTCACCCACTGTCTTGACGCGGCGGTTGCCAAGATGATCGATATCATCCGGCGGCTCGACACCGTTGTTGATCTGAATCATTCGGCGGACGAGCCGAATCACATCCGACTTCGTCACAGTACGATGCGGGATCGGGATATTCTGATCCAGCTTTTGATTTAATTTATAACGGCCAACCCGCTCGAGGTCGTAATGACGCGTATCGAAAAGCTGTTCCTCGAGGAACTGGCGGGCATTATCCAAAGTAGCCGGATCGCCAGGACGCATCTTCTTGAAGAACTCAATCAGCGCGGCTTCGGCAATCGTCAGGCCGCCGGAAAGATCCCACTCGGGTTCCTGCTTGAGGGTCGAGGGAATAAAGAGGCGGTCAGGATTGTTATCCACATCCTGAAAAACGGATAGAATTTCTTCATCGCTGCCGGTTTTGATTGGCGAGTCTTTGATACCGTCATCCACCGCAGACAATGCGCGCAGGAACACAGTGATCGGCACCGTGCGTTTGCGGTTGAACTTCAAAATAATGTAATCCGATTTGCGCGTCTCAAACTCCATCCACGCGCCGCGATCGGGAATCAACTTCGCCATCGCCAACGGACGGCCGGTCGAACGATCCACTGGAGCTTCGAAATACACACCCGGCGAACGGATCAATTGCGAGACGACCACGCGCTCCGTTCCATTAATAATGAATGTGCCTTTATCGGTCATCTCCGGGAAATCGCCTAGGAAAATATCCTGCTTGATGGGTTCAGGCACATCTGGGCCGGCCAGCAAAACTGACACATATAATGGGCTGGCATACGTCAGGTCACGCTCGACGCATTCTTCGATGCTATGCTTGGGTTCGCCAAACCAATACTTGAGTCCCCATTGATGGGCTTCCGGACTGCGACTGGGAAAATATAACTTCATTCCCTTGTTGTACGACTCAATCGGCGAGATCTCATGGAAGAGATCGCCAAGGCCTTCTTTCTTAAGCCGTTCAAATGAGTCGAGTTGTACTTCAATTAAATTGGGGAGTTCTAACGTAAACGGGATACGAGCATAATTCTTCTGGGGCAAAGAGGATGTCATTCCTTCTCTCCTAACCTTATTTACTTTTCATCACTTATTTTCGCCAATTAAACACACGAATCCATCCCGCAATCTTAGCGGGATAGCAAAACCTGATTATATACGAAATAGATGTGCTTTGCAAGAGCATTTTCGAGGAATCTGCCCACCTTATTTCACTTATAATGGGCACATTCTAACACAGTTTCGCAACCTCGCACAAGTCGTCGGGGTTTGTAACCTAGAGTCAGCCAACCACAAGAACAGAGGAGACCGCGTCGCATGGCAACAACAGAGACAATAATCAATGACAAACGAGAAATCTTTGGCTGGGCCATGTACGACTGGGCCAACTCCGCGTTTAGCACTACGGTCGGGACGGTCTTTCTCGCCCCTTATGTTGCCTCTCTTGCCCGTTCCGCGGCCGAGGCTGCTGGGACAACCACTGTTCCGTTCTTTGGAATACCCGTCGCCCCCGATTCTTTCCTCCCTTACTGCATTTCCTTCTCTGTTCTTCTCCAAGTGCTTTTTCTGCCCATCTTAGGCGCTATCGCGGATTATTCCCACCTGCGAAAATTGATGATGCAGATTTTTGCCATCGCCGGAGCTTTCGCAACCATCGCCATGTTCTCCATCACCGCCGACCTTTGGTGGCTCGGCGGTGTTTTATTTATTCTTGCCAACCTGGCGTTTGGCGCATCTGTCGTTTTCTATAACGCCTATCTACCAGACATTGCCAGCGAAGATCAGCGCGACCGCGTTTCATCCTACGGTTGGGCGATGGGCTACCTGGGCGACTTCATTCTGTTAGCTTTGAACTTGGCTTTCTACACTTTCCACGACAAGCTTGGCATTCCAACCGGCCTGGCCATTCGCATCAACCTGGCCTCAGCAGGTGTATGGTGGCTTACATTTTCACTCTTTACTTGGGCGCGACTTCATCCACGCCATGCGCGCCGCCATCTACCGGAAGGTGAAACTTATTTCAGCATTGGTTTCAAACAGCTCTTTAACACTTTCCGTGAGATTGGGCATTTCCCTGAAACAATCAAATATCTATTAGCTTATTTCTTATATAACGATGGCATCCAAACGGTCATTGCAGTGGCGTCCACCTTTGCTGCGGCGCCTATTATCAGCGGCGGCGTCGAACTCAGCACAGAAACTCTCACTGCGGTCATTTTGCTAATTCAGTTTGTGGCATTCCTCGGCGCGCTATTCTGGGGTAAGCTGGCAGAGTGGGTCGGTGCAAAACGTTCAATCATTATCAGCCTTGTGATTTGGTCCGGTGTGGTGATTTACGCGTACTTTGGCTTGAAAGGCGAATCTCGCGCGCTGGAGTTCACGCTGCTCGGTGTTGTGATTGCACTGGTGCTTGGAGGCAGTCAGGCAATTAGTCGTAGCTTGTTCGCACAAATGATTCCAAAAGGCCGAGAAGCTGAATTCTATTCCTTTTATGAAGTCAGCGATCGCGGCACATCTTGGACAGGCCCATTGATCTTTGGCCTCGCCAATCAATGGTTCGGAAGTCTGCGCTATGGCATTCTCGCACTGATCTTCTATTTTATCGTGGGGCTCATCCTACTTCCTTTTGTGAACGTTCCAAAAGCCAAGGAAGATGCAAAAAGATACTCCGCAGAACATCCCACCTCCTGAACAAAAACTACTCAACACAACAAGCCTGAGATGATCTCAGGCTTGTTTCTTTATATTTATATTATCAATTCTTACTAAAAAGGGAGAACAATCTTCCGCCGAGATTCGCACGAAGCAGTGACACGCTCACTTCGGGCAAAGCCGCTGCATTAGGATAGATCAAATAGCGCAACGACCAATCGGGATGAAACTTTTCTTTAAAGGCATGTAATCCTTTGAAATTATAAAAACGATTGACATTCTGATAGATATAAGAAAGCCCGCGTTCAATCACGCGGTCGCTCTCGCCTGCGCCAATCCCAGAAAAAGCGCTCAAGCCCAGGTTAAATCTCTCATAACCTTTTTCTTTTGCCCATTGAAATAACGAGACAAACAAAAAGTCCATGATGCCTTTTTCAGAATAGTGACGATGACGCATCATATCGATTGTGACCTCGTTTGACTGGAACTCAGTGACAATATTGGCAAAGGCATCGATAAAGCCCTCGCGATCGCGTATTAAAAGAATCGAGCAAGTATTAAGATACGCTTCATCAAACCAACCCAGAGAGAAACGCATCTCGGACACGCCGCGGCTGGACAACCAATCGTCGCTGATGGCGTTTAACTCGCGCAGCATGCGCTGCGAAAACGGCGGCTCGATCACTTCACTCTTATATCCATTTCGCACCATTTTGCTGTGCGCGTTGCGAATGTTCTTATTCTCACCGCCTTCCAATGTAAATTTTTTTAAATCTAAAATAGCTTCCTGACCTAAAGGCAGTGCTTCGAATTTCGCCTTCCTATAAACTTCAAGATAATCAGGCAAAGTTTGATAAAACGCAGGCAGCCAGTCATTGAGCGCACAAAATGCCTTGAATGCCGAGATTGCCGAAGCGACATCCTCCACCGGGCCGATCGGATCGCCCAATACCAAAGCGACTCGATTTTCGACCACATAAGAAATCACCGAACCGCCCGCACTGAAGAAAAACAATTTGTCATCCAATAAAGCATAACGTGCTAATGGCGTATGCCCATATTGGCGGACAACTTCCCATGCGTGTGCCCGTTCCTCTTGTGTGGCATGTTGACGCGCCAACACCGGCCGCAGGAGAATCAACAGCGCGTATCCCATAGTCGCCGCGCCGACGAAATAAATGGAAGCTGCGAAATAACGACCAAAGCCTGTGATCGGTTGCAAGCCGGGGTTATAGAATTCGGTGAACATCACAACTGTTTGGCGAACCGCGGCCCAAAACCCAAAATTGACGCTGTAATGCCTGTCGAGCAGGTAGAAACCGAGCACGCCATAAGCGAGGGTGAAACCCAGTGAGGCCGCGACCAATTGAAGTCCCTGTTTGATCGAAGGTTCGTCCGAACGCGCGTGGAAATGCGAGCGTTGTATGATCAAAATTCCGGCTAACATCGCAGCCAGAATCGCTTCTTCGTAATCCAGTCCTTTAAGCAGATGTGCAACAATGGAAATGACCAGAATACCGAGCGTGAGAAGCCAACCGAGGCGTTTGCGCCGCCACAAACTAACGGAGAGTACTAGCAACGCGAAACCCGCCAACGCAGACGTGAGATGACCACCGCGTGAGACTTCCAACGGCGAATACTTTTCAAGCAGGCGCAAACGTGAAATAACCGAAGGTGTGACCGCCGAGAGGACATTCACAATGCCCATCAGCGCGGTCATTAAAGCGACAAGTTGAACGCCTAACGTTTCAAAGTTGGGACGAGACTTGAGCATGTTCCTTTATATTCGGATCATGTTTCACTATGTGTCGCTCTGAGCGCGAAGAGTCTGAGATGTTTCGCTACACTCAGCATGACACCAACGCAGGATTACAACTTAGGCAACACAATGGACTTTTGTTTTTGATACTTGCCTTTTTTATCCGCGTAAGAGGTCTCGCACTCTTCGTCAGCTTCGAAGAATAAAACTTGAGCAATGCCCTCATTGGCATAGATCTTGGCAGGCAACGGCGTGGTGTTGGAAATTTCAAGCGTGACGAAACCCTCCCATTCCGGCTCGAATGGCGTCACATTGACAATGATGCCACAACGCGCGTATGTGGATTTGCCAAGGCAGACTGTCAACACTTTACGCGGAATGTGAAAATATTCCACGGAACGCGCTAACGCGAACGAGTTCGGTGGGATGACGCACACTTCGCCGACATAATCCACCATACTTTTGGGATCGAAGGCTTTCGGGTCCACGGTTGCACCGAAAACATTGGTAAAGATCTTGAATTCGTCGGCCACGCGGATATCATAGCCATAAGAGGAAACGCCATACGAGATGACGTGATCGCGCACCTGATTCTCGGTGAACGGTTCGATCATTTTTTGTTCGGTGGCCATCTTGCGAATCCAGTGATCAGGTTTCAGACCCATAAATGTTCTCCTCGTTTTTTACCACGAAGTTAATTTTTTCTTCACGCTCTTCTCATCTTCGCGGTTCAGTTTTTAAATTCCGCCGCGCTCTTTCATCACGGCCTGCAACCTCTTTTCCAATTCACTTGCTTTTGCTTCCAGTTCAGTCAACTCTTCGACGAACGAACTTCCTGCTGATTTCTCCGGCAGCGAATTGACATTGATACGCACATTGTACCCTGCCGCGGTGACTGCGGCGCGCGCCATCGTCAAGGCAGAGGCCGAGTCACTGATGGCGCTCAGGTTGCCGACTTGTGCACAGCGCAGCGCGAGTTCCATCACTTTGACAGAATCTTTGACTGTATGCAACGGCACATGCGCGGCGTTTAATGTGGAGCGCTGGATCGCGGCAGTGCGCGCCTTTTGTTGCTCCTCCGATTCTTTCGGAAGCCTGAACGCGCCCATCACTGCTTCGAACGCGGCCGAGTCATCGTCCACTGCATGAGTCAATTCTTCGCGCAACTCCTCGGCTTGGACGCG
>DATKNJ010000105.1:0-5097 GCA_035541395.1 Anaerolineales bacterium | reverse complement strand
ATGACAGCGCGGTTTCTGGATCTGCGCCGAGGAATTGGCGATAGCCGCCGCCGTCATCGTAGATCAATAAGGCAGATTTAAATTCCGGCAGCCACTCGCGAATCAAATCATGCGCGCGCGGGATGTCTTCTTCAAGGTTGTCGTAGATCAAGTGTTGATAAATATGCGTTAGATAATCGCGGATAGTTGAATCTTTCCACAAAATGTTGGCAAAGATTTCGAGTTGTAAAGAAAAGTCGAGCAGGTTGTTTTCGAGACAAAACGCGCGAAATCGATTCGCACATTCTTGCGCGTCCTGGTATACGCGTCGTTGCGCGGGATCGCCAACCCAGGCTGAGTCGAGTCGTTCGCCGATTTCTGTATGTGGGAATCCAACCGCCGCGGCTTTGTTGAGGTTGTCGACGATTTGCGAATACAAGCGATTGCGGTCAATCGTCACCGATGAGAAAAAGCCTTCATCTAATAATGGCCGCACGAGATGCGCCATGTAATATTGCGCGGTTTCGAGCGTGAGGAAGATCGGCGCGCGGTCAGGATGTGCAAAGCCCGCGGCCTCTGCGGCCAATGGCCAGAACAAATCCACCATGCGCCGCGCCAAACCGCCGACTGTAGCGGGAGTCACTTCGCCGCCGGTATATGGGTTGCGCGCTAAACTCTCGAGGTACGGTTCATGCAGAGTCCGCTGAGGCGTGAGTAAAAGAATGGAATCGGCGCGCAGGCCTTGGTCGAGTAAGAAGCGCAGGCGCGCCACCGCGGCAGTCGTCTTCCCAGCGCCTGCGGGGCCGTGCAGAAAAATCTTTCGGTCGATTTCAGATTGAATTAAGTCTGCCTGCTCGGTTGAGAAATCCATACCTTTATTTTCCCACAAATTATCTGATATAGAAATTTTTTGTCGAAGCAATCTCGATTCATGGATTGATGAGATTGCTTCGACATGTGCGGTGCACAGCACAAATATTTGATATTGTAAGAGGGAGCTTCTCCTAACCCGCGGGTGTGGGAGTTGGAGTTGTTCCCGAACCAGAGGGAGTTGCCTCGGGAGTTGACTCAACCGAGAAGCTGCTGCCGGAGCCAATACTGCAAATGCCCATGTTATCCTGCAAGATGCAACCGGATATGCTGCCACTGCTGAGTGTGGTAAGCAGAGTCGTTAGATCGGTATCTGTATCGGCTAACAGAATCAAAGTGTTTCCGCTCTGGTTTGGTTGGAAGAGCAGCAGTCCGTTGCCGGTCGTGCCGACTTTTCCGAAGTGGGGCAATTCCACGTAGTCGGAAGATTTATCAAGGGAGATGCCGAAAGGCTTGATGAACGGAAGCAGGTCGTCGCTGGAGGTGAACGTTCCGAGGATGATCGCGTCGCTGTGAACAGGAGCGCTATCTGTTACTTGCACGTCTGTGTTGATCGTCTTCAGCGCGGCTTGTAAACCACCCAACGCGCCGACCATCTCCGCAGTCATTTGTATATTGGAAGTTGGGAAGACTTGCACGCTTTTGCTATTGAATATATAAGGGAAATCAGCCAGCATGTGTTGGCGCGTGCCACCCAAAACAAAATCCGCGATATTGGCGATCAAGGTGGCATTATCGGCCACACCGTTATAAGGCGTGGATAAGAAGGTGAAATCGCCGAAAACTAACACATTGCCATCGGAATTGAGCACCGCGCCGCCCTCGGCTGAACTATGCGCGTCAGTCAGGGACGAGAGAGTTTTGTCGTCGCCCAAAAGCAAAACCTGCCCCGATGGCGATTCGACTGAATGCGTTCCGTAGAACGCCACCTCTTTCAACCCAAAAGTCAATTCGTTCTTGCTGAATTGATCGAAGTAAACATTCCGAAAGTTGCCTTCGTTCTCGGTGAGGTTATAGAGATAGTCATTGTTGACCGTGATGTCGAAGGAAGCCAGCAATGGGTTGATCGCATTCACATCCGGAAATAAAGTTTGCGCGCCGGTGAAATAATCCACTGAAAGCAATCCGCGCGTCGCATCGGTGAACACCAGCAAGCGTCCGCCGTTTTTCACGAACGCCGTGATCGAGTGAATGTCGTCGGATGAGAATCCTACGCTCGGCGAAACGATCACGTATGTGCTGGCATACTTCAGTCGATTCGCAAGTGTGCCGGCCACCGTATCGAATTCAACACTTGCGCCGCGGCGTTCCAATTCATCGGTCAAGGCCTGAATCTCGCCGGGTTGATATTGATTGGTGTGCGCGCCGTCGAATACAACCACGCCGCCGAGCTGTGTGAGCTTATCCTGACTCTGTGGCGTGCTGAGCGGTGCGAGCGGCATGGTCATATCTTTGTAGTCCGGCGTCTTTACTTGCGGCCGCACTGGAATGCCCGTGTAAAACCAAACTGCGTGCGCCGCGATGGGCAGCAGGAACAAGACCAGCGCGATCCAAATCCATTTGCGGTTCATTGGGCCTCCTGCGCCTGTGTTGGCAGCGGTGGGATGAAAAGCATGTATAAGCCTGGTTGACTCGGGTATGGCAGCAACGCGCCCTGATCATTTTTCGCGAAGAAGCCAGTGATTGAAACATTTAAGGTTGAGTTCGGAACAGCCAAAGGCGCCAGGTCGATAACGTTGTAATGCCAGACCTTTGCCATCTGCGCGGCCTTGAGTTCTGCATCCGATTCCGTTCCGAGCTGATCGATAATACCGAGACGTAACGCCTCCGTCCCCGTCCAAATCTGTCCCCGTAAAATGACATCCGATCCAACCTTGAGTCGGTCGCCGCGTCCCAGCGTCACGGCCTGGAAGAATCCCTGTTTGATCATTTCAATCTCGCGCAGATATGTATCACGCGGCGAGCCCCATAATTTATATGGACCGGTTGAGATAATATCTTCGTAAATGAAAGGCGAAGGCGGCAAGTATCCGATCACGCCGATGTTGCCCACTTCGGAAGTCGGTTTGGCGAAAATATAGTCTGTGCCTGATGAAAGATAATAGGCGCCGCTGGCAGCCATTCCATTCACGGCTGTGACCACCGGTTTTTTTGCGCGGAGTTTGGCTAATTCCAAATAGACTGATTCGGTATCTACAACAGTTCCGCCGGGGCTATCGAGCGCCAGTACCACCGCGCGCACTTCCGGGTGTTCCATGGCGTAATCGATCTGCGCGATCAAATCCTGACCGGTCGCCGCGTAGATCGCGTCTTCTAAACGGATCACGCCGATCACCGGTTTCGGGATGGCGGTCGCGATCAGAATCCCGATCAGGAGGGGAAGCGCGATCCACAATAATCCGCGTTGCACCTGTTCCCATTTCAATTCAGGTACTTTCATAATGGCTCCTTTGGATCAACCCTTCGTTAACTTAACTATATTTTTGTTGCTTATTTCTTTTATTCAGCCTATATCTTTTAATCAGCATATACGATGAAACCTAGTTTGTCAATGCGGGCCGTCATAACAAGATGAATGCAAAATATGCGCCGCCTGCCGTTGACACAAACCCTGCCCACATGTATAATATCGTCCGCTTCTGCTCCGGCGGCAAGAAAGAGACCGGAGCGGTTGTTTGTAAACCCAGCTTCCCCGTTCGCAGGCGTTGGCGAAAGTGAAAAAATAGCCCGCAGGCACGCGGTGAAGTGAATGACTGGAGAAACTAATGAGATATGCAATCGTCGAAAGCGGCGGCAAGCAATACCGTGCCGTCGAAGGCGGAACTATCGATGTGGACCGCCTGCCCGTGGAAGCGGGTAAGCAATTTGACCTCGACCACATCCTATTCATGGGAGATGGCGATGAGGTGCTGGTTGGAACACCGACCGTGAACGGCATCAGAGTAACAGCAACGGTGCTGGCTCATGTCAAAGGCCCCAAGGTTGTTTCTTTCAAATATCGCCCGAAGAAACGCATCCGCGTCAAAGGCGGACATCGTCAGCAGTATACGCGTTTGATGGTGGATTTCATTGGCAAGCCCGGCGAAAAACGCAAGGTTGAAAAAGTAGAAGAACCTGTCGTTGAGCAGGAAGCCGAAGTCAAAGTCGCAGTTGAGACAGCGCCAAAAGCTGAGAAACAAGCCAGGGCCACGAAAGAAGCGGTTGCGAAATCCACAACCAAGAAAGCTGCTCCCGCGAAGAAATCCACAGCCAAGTCGTCCGAGAAAAAATCCACGACGACCAAAAAGACAACTAAGAAGTAGTGTGAGGCAGAAATGGCACACAAAAAAGGTGGCGGTTCAAGCCGCAACGGACGTGATAGTAATTCCCAGCGCTTGGGTGTGAAGCGTTATGCCGGCCAGTTTGTGCTGGCAGGCAATATTCTCGTGCGCCAGCACGGGACCAGGATTAAACCTGGATTGAATGTATTGGTGGGCAAGGATGATACTTTGTTCGCCACAACCGACGGCGTGGTCGTGTTTGATTTAGTTCACGGGCGCAAACGTGTGAACGTTGTGCCGCAGGCTGAGTAAGGAATAAAAATGAGAGCCGATATTCATCCCACTTATTATCCTGATGCCAAAGTGACTTGTGCTTCGTGCGGGAACACTTGGACCACTGGTTCCACCAAAAAAGAACTGCGCGTGGACATTTGCTCCAACTGTCATCCGTTCTTCAGCGGCGAAGCTTCCCGCATTATCGATATCGAAGGTCAGGTGGATCGCTTCTATAAGAAGTTGCAGGCCCGCCAGACTCATGTGGAAGCCCAGCAGGCGCGCGAGGCGGCCAAGTCATCGCCGGATCGCCCGATTGCCGAATTGGGGCTGAGCGCACGCGCGACCGAATCGCTCACGAAAGCCGGCATCGAAACAGTCAGCCAGTTTTTGGCGAAGCTGAACGAAGGCGATGCCGCGCTGTTGGCGATCTCCGGCTTTGGTCAGTCTGCACTGACCAGCGCCAAGAAGAAACTTCGCTCACTTGGTTACGAAGTCCCTGAGACGACCGCCGCGTAGGATTTGCGAATCAAGAAATCTCAAGGTACACTTACAGGCATGGCGCTTGCGCCATGCCTGTTTGTTATCATTTTACGTCATTGCTTCACAGTGACGCGAGGAGAATATGAAGCATACTCACGGCTCCATCGAAGTGGTTTGTGGTTCCATGTTCAGCGGTAAGACGGATGAATTGATCCGCCGCCTGGTGCGGGCG